>WJIW01000202.1 GCA_014730065.1 Armatimonadia bacterium
CCGCCATAGCCACCGAGGTTGCCGCCGCCATAGTTGCCGCCGTAGTTGCCGCCACCATAGCCGCCGCGACCTCCGAGGCCGTAGCCGCCGCCGAGGCCGCCGCCATAGCCGCCGCCACCGAAGCCTCCCATGCCGCCTCCGTAGAGGTCGCCATTGAGGTAGACGGTGCTACCACCAAGGAGCTGGGCCAGAGCGGGTGCGCCCACGTACTTGGGCTCATAGATCATGTAGATCAGGTCGTCCTCATCGATGGCCGCGCCGTCGCCGCCGGTTAGCAGCCCGCCGCCACCGCCATCGGGTCCGTAGCCGCCTCCGACGAAGCCTTGGGCAAAGGCCGCGCCGCCTAGCAGTCCGCAGAGCCCGAGGAAGATCAGTGTCTTGGTCATTCTCATCATCGGTCACCTCGTCTCGATCGAGGGGGCCCGCACCAGACGAGATCGGGCCAGCCCTTCCATGTCTAAGACGCAAGGGCTGGCCCGCAGATTCGGTGGGGGCCTGGGGCTACTCCACCACCCGGATGTGAAGCTCCTCGAGCTGGGCCTCGTCGACGGGACCGGGGGCGTCCATGAGCAGGTCGGCACCGGTGGCCGTCTTTGGGAAGGCAATCACCTCGCGGATCGACTTGGCGCCCACGAGCTGCATGATCAGGCGATCGATCCCCAGCGCGATCCCTCCATGGGGCGGGGCTCCGTACCGGAAGGCCCGCAGGAGGTAGCTGAACTTCCGGTCCGCCTCCTCCTCGTCGATCCCCACGATCTTGAACACCCGCTGCTGGATGGCCGGGTCGTGTATACGTATCGAGCCCGAGCCCAGCTCCGCGCCGTTCACGACCAGGTCATAGAGCTGGCCGATGACCGCGCCGGGGTCGTCCTCCATGGTGTCCAGGCAGTCCGGCCGCGGCATGGTGAAGGCGTGGTGCATGGGCTGCCAGTTGCCCGTCTCTTCATCTTGCTCGAAAACCGGAAAGTCCACGACCCAGAGCGGCTTGACGGCATCGGTCTCGCCCGGGAGTCCGGCCAGCTCGGCGAGGTGCAGCCGGAGCCGCCCCAGGAAGGGCGCGAGGGCCTTGGCGTCGTCGGCGCCGAACACGAAGAGGTCGCCGGGCTCGCCGCCCAGCGTCTCGCGCAGCTCCTCCAGCACCTCCTCGGGGAAGTACTTGAGGAGCGGTGAGCGCCAGGTGCCGTCGGGCTCGTAGATGATGTACGCGGCGCCCTTGCCGCCCAGCTCCCGCGCCTTGGGCTGGAGGTTGTCGAGCTGGCTGCGGGAGAACTTGGCGCCCCCCTTGACGTTGATGGCCCGCACCCGACCGCCCTTGTCGATGGTCTCGGTGAACACCCGGAAGTCGGACTTGGCCACCACGTCGGTGACCTCCTGGATCTCCAGGCCGAACCGCAGGTCGGGCTTGTCTGAGCCGTACGTCAGCATGGCTTCAGCGTAGGTCATCCGAGGGAAGGGCTCGGGCAGCTCGATCCCCTTGGCCTCCTGGTAGATATGGCGAATCAGGCCCTCGACCGTCTCCAGCACCTGCT
The DNA here is from genome assembly GCA_014730065.1 of Armatimonadia bacterium. Classification (GTDB taxonomy): domain Bacteria; phylum Armatimonadota; class Zipacnadia; order UBA1398; family UBA1398; genus UBA1398. The sequence goes on from WJIW01000202.1 coordinate 1,530, forward strand.
CCTGGGTGGCGAAGGACATTTCGATGTCGATCTGGGTGTGCTCGGGCTGGCGGTCGGCGCGCAGGTCCTCATCCCGCAGACACCGGGCCATCTGGAAGTACCGGTCCACGCCCGAAGCCATCAGCGTCTGCTTCAGGAGCTGCGGCGACTGGGGCAGGGCGTAGAAGTGCCCCGGCGCCATGCGACTGGGAACCAAGAAGTCTCGGGCTCCCTCGGGGCTGGAGTTGATCAGCATGGGCGTCTCGATCTCCCAAAAGCCCTGCTCGCTGAGGTAGTTCCGGGCCGACAGGACGACCTCGTGGCGCTTCCTGAGCCGCTCGAGCATCTGGGGCCGGCGCAGGTCGATGAACCGCCACTTAAGCCGGAGGCTCTCGTCCATCTCCTCGGCGGCGTCAACGGGGAAGGGCGGGGTCTCGGCTTCGGTCAGGATCTCGATGCGGTCGGTGATGATCTCCACCTGGCCCGTGTCCAGCTTCGGGTTGATCGTCTCCTCGGAGCGGGGCCGGACCCGGCCGACGGCGGCGACGACCCACTCGCTGCGGACCCGCTCGGCCTTGGCGTGGGCGTCGGGATCGTTCGACGGATCGGCCACGATCTGGACCAACCCGGTGCGGTCCCGGAGGTCGATGAAGATGATCCCCCCGTGGTCGCGATACGAATGGACCCAACCCATCACGCAGCACTCTTGGCCGACATGCTCCTCGCGGAACTCGCCGCAGTACTTGGAGCGTCTCGGCAGCTCAGCCTGAGCGGACACGGCAAACGCCTCCTAAGGGGTGCTCGATGCACCCGGATCACAGCGCGGCAATTCTAACACATGGGTGGACCGAGCAGGACGCGCCCCTAAGAGCCTGCCGCTGGGTCGCCGAAGGGCAGCACGGCGCCTTCGCGCTCGAGCATGGCGCGCTTGCGGGGCAGGCCGTCGGTTCCGCCGCCGAAGCCTACGAGTCCCTTGGCGCCGACCACCCGGTGGCAGGGTACGATGGGCGCGAGGGGATTGTGGGCCATGACCTGACCCACCGCTCGAGCGGCGCCGGGTGAGCCGGCGATCACCGCGATCTCACCGTACGTGCGGACCTCGCCCCTGGGGATGGCCGCCACGGCGCGCAGCACGGCCGAGGTGAAGGCGGGGAATCGGCTGAGGTCGAGGGGCTGCTCGGGGATGGGCTCGCCGGATTCCAGGTACGCCCGGCAGGCGTTGGCGGCTCGGCGAGTCACGTCGCCCTCGGGAAGGCCCTCGCCCTCCACGTCGGCCAGCGCGGCGTCCCGGCTGGGCCAGCCGTAGGTGGCTGCGAGCACGGCGATCTCGGTGCCCGAGACGGCGAGCCACTTGCCTTCGACCTCACGACTCGCCGCTTGAGCTGGTCTCATCGCCTTCATCGATCCACTCCCCCGCGGGCACCGGTGCCCGGTCTTCTCGCCGGGCCGCTCCCGTGCCCGGCGTCTTGAGTCGCCGATGGATCTCCGCGGCCAGGTTCGAGGATACCCCTTCCACCGCCGCCAGGTCATCCACCGTCGCCGCGCACAGCTCCCTGACCGACGGGAACCGCTCCAGCAGCGCCTTCTTCCGCTTGGGGCCCACGCCAGGGATCTCGTCCAGGATCGAGCGCGTGGCCGCCTTGCCCCGGCGCTTCCGGTGGAAGGTGATGGCGAAGCGGTGGGCCTCGTCCCGGATGTGCATCAGGAGGTGTAGGCCGGGGCTCCGGTCCTCGAGGATCACCGGCGTCGAGCGGCCCGGCACGTAGACCTCCTCGTGACGCTTGGCGAGGGAGACCACGGGATAGTCGCACTCCAGCTCCTCCAGCACGCTCACCACCACCCCGAGCTGGCCCTTGCCGCCGTCGATGACCAGCAGGTCGGGCGGCTGGGCGAACTCCTCGTCCTTGTCCCCTCGGATCACCCGGCGCGCCAGTACCTCGCGCATCATGGCGTAGTCGTCAGCCTTGCCTTCGTCCCTCCGGATACGGAACAGGCGGTACTGACTCGAAGCCGGCAGGCCGTCCTCGAAGACGACCATGGACCCGACGGACTCCTGCCCATGGAGGGTGCTGATGTCGTAGCACTCGATGCGCCGCGGCAGCTCGGGCAGGTCCAGGGCTTCCTTGAGGGACTCCATCCGTATGCGGCCACGCTCGCTCTCGGCCTGGGCCGCCTCGATGGCTTGTCGGGCGGCATGCTCGGCGTTCTCGATGGCCATCTCCACCAGGCGCTTCTTATCACCGCGCTGGGGCTGATGAAGGCTGACCTTGGAGCCGCGCTTCGTATGGAGCCACTCCTCGAGCAGCTCACGGTACGGCGGCTCAGCGGGCACCAGTATCTCCTTGGGGACCAATGATGCCTTGTCGTAGTACTGGGTGAGGAACTCGCCGATCAGCTCGTCGGGTCCGCGCCCGGCGGCCTGGCGGAGGGTGA
>WJIW01000203.1 GCA_014730065.1 Armatimonadia bacterium
GAGCGGAGCCGAGCCGAGGTGCTGGAGTACCTGGACGAGCGCGGCGTGCCCTGGGTGACCGATCCCACCAACCTGGAGGACGATGCTCTGCGCAACCGGGTTCGTCGGCACCTTCTGCCCGAGATGGAGCGCATCGCCGAGCGTCCCGTGGCCGCCTCCCTGGCCCGCCTCGCCGACGCCTTCGAGTGGGAGCGGGAAGGGATCGAGGCGGCGGCCGACCTGCTCCTGGAGCGATGCCTGCTGGGGCCTTCGGGGGCGGGGGACGAGTTGGAGCTGTCCGTGGACACCCTCCGCAGCATGGGCGAGGGGGCCGCTAGCTTGGCCCTCCGGGCGGCGGCTCGGAGAGTCGCGGGGCCGGGCCGCGCGCCCTCTCTCGCTCAGATTCGCGAGGTGCTGGAGCTGCTCGCCAGCCGAACCGGCGGAGGGGAGCAGAAGGTGGGGGACTGTCTGTTCCGCCGCGACCGAGGTAAACTGAGTACGTTCCGTGTCGATTCACGAAACATGGGGGGCCATTAGGCGTCCCTACCAGGTATGGGTGGGAACGGCCCGAACCCCCACTCGGCACCCGATGACCGAGAGTCCCCGGGGCTCTCGACCGAAGGAGCAAGCGCGTGCAGAGCCAGGTTAGCTGGAAGAGCGTGGTCGTCATCCTGGCCTTGGCCGTCATCATCGGCCTGCTCTTCAAACAAGGATATGGCGCCAAGCCACCGGAGGAGCAGAGCTTCTCGTGGCTGATCGAGCAGTTCGATAGCGAGGATCCCGCCTTCACCTACGTGGAGCTGGACATCCGCAAGGGCAAGGCCCTGTGCAGCGATGATCCCGACAGCCAGCCCATGTACACCGTCAACATCCCCCCCGACCCCGAGCTGGCGTCGGAGATGCCGCGACTGGGAGCCGAGGGGCAGCTTCGCAACGAGAACATCGAGGTCACTCTCGTACCCCCGCGCTGGAACGAGACCTGGGTCCAGATCATCGGGTACCTCATCTTGCCCATCGCCCTGGTCCTCTTCTTCTACTTCGTGTTCGTGCGGCAGATGCAGTCCACGGGCGGCCAGGCCATGACCTTCGGCAAGAGCCGCCACCAGCGCTTCCAGAACAGCTTCGAGCAGGTCACCTTCGATGACGTGGCCGGTGTGGACGAGGCTAAGGAGGAGATGGAGGAGGTCGTCGAGTTCCTCCGGGAGCCCGAGAAGTTCCGGGCCGTGGGAGCGGAGATCCCCCGCGGCGTGCTTCTCACGGGCCCGCCCGGAAGCGGCAAGACACTCCTCGCCCGAGCCATCGCCGGCGAGGCTAATGTGGCCTTCCTGTACATCTCGGGCTCGGACTTCGTCGAGATGTTCGTCGGCGTGGGCGCCTCCCGGGTCCGCGACCTCTTCGAGCAAGCCAAGCACCATGACCGGTGCATCGTCTTCATCGACGAGATCGATGCCGTGGGCCGTCATCGCGGCACGGGCATCGGCGGGGGACACGATGAGCGCGAGCAGACTCTGAACCAGCTTCTGGTCGAGATGGACGGATTCCAGAAGAACTCCGGCGTTATCATCCTGGCCGCCACCAACCGGCCCGATGTCCTCGATCCCGCCCTGCTCCGCCCCGGCCGCTTCGACCGGCGGATCCAGATCGACGCCCCCGACGTGAAGGGCCGGGAGGCTATCTTCCGCATCTACATCCGCGAGCGCCCGACGAGCGAGGACGTCAATGTCGAAACCCTCGCTAAGCGCACCCCGGGCTTCACGGGCGCCGACTGCAAGACCCTGGTCAACGAGGGATCGATCCTGGCCGCGCGCCGGGGCAAGACCCTCATCGAGATGATCGACCTGGAGGACTCCATTGACCGGGTCTACCTCGGCCTGGAGCGCAAGAGCAGGGTGCTCTCCGACGAGGAGCGGCGGGCGTTGGCCACCCACGAGGCGGGCCACGCCCTGGTCGGCATGAAGGCCATGCCCGACGAGCCCGTCCATAAGGTCTCCATCGTGGCGCGAGGCAAGGCCCTGGGCTTCACCATGCACGTGCCCACCGAGGACCGGCACATGTACTCCAGGGACTACCTCCTCGGCCGCATCACCGCCACCCTGGGGGGACGGGCCGCCGAGGAGATCGTCATCGGCCGGACCTACAGCGGCGCCGCCGACGACCTCAACAAGGTCACGGACATCGCCAGGGCCATGGTCTGCACCCTGGGCATGAGCGAGCGCGTGGGACCCCTATCGGTCGGCCGAAACGACAAGCACGTGTTCCTGGGCCGGGACATTATCGAGGACCACAACATGTCCGAAGAGCTGGCCCGGGTGGTCGATGCCGAGATGCGCTCCATCGTGGAGCAGTGCCATACCCGCGCTAAGGAGATCATCCAGACCCATCGCCTGGCCTTGAACCGGATGGTCGACAAGCTGCTGGAGGTCGAGACGCTACAGGGCGACATACTCGAACAGATGGTCAGGACCGGCGATGTGGAGGCTGGCCTGATCGAGCCTGACGCCGAAGCCGACGAAGCCGCCGTTACCGAAGCCAGCGACGAGGACCCGGCAGAGCCAACGGAAGACGACGAGCCGGACGAGTCGTAGACCAAGGCCAGCCACCGGGCGGCCTACGAAGGAAGAGGACGAATGTTGCAGCCCTTCGATACTACCAGCCGTGTGCGCACCGCCGTCGTGACGGGAAGGCACCCCTTCGATGTGCCCAACTTCCACATGCTGTTCCACCACATCCCGGAGATCGAGTACTACCCTCAGCACATGGAGGATTGGGCCTGCGACGCCGCCGGAGTCCGGAGCCGCTACGACGTGGTCGTCTTCTACCACTTCCATCGCGAGACGCCCACGGGCGAGGGTGACTGGTGGGATGCCCCCACCAAGCCCGCCCTCGAGACCCTGGGCACCACCGAGCAGGGCATCGTGGTACTCCACCACGCCCTCCTGGCCTTCCCCCAGTGGGACTTCTGGACCGACGTGACGGGGCTCCCCCAGCGCGAGGAGTTCGGCTTCCACATCGGCGAGAAGCTCCAGGTGGATGTGGCCGACCCGGTCCATCCCATCACCCGGGGCCTGGACTCCTGGGAGATCACCGACGAGACGTACACCACCGATGAGCCCACCGACGACTGCCATGTACTCCTGACCACCGACCACGATCCCAGTATGAAGGCCCTGGCGTGGACCCGCCAGTATGAGAAGTCGCCGGTCTTCTGCCTGCAGCTCGGTCACGACAACCTGGCCTGGTCGGAGCCCAACTTCCGGACCGTGCTACAGAACGGCATCATGTGGGCGGCGGGGCGGATATAGACTCGCTGTAGGAGTCGGCCCGCCGGCACCTATAGCCCCAGAGGAAGCTGGTCATCGGCTTTGGGAAGGGCTTTGCCGAATCGCCCGCCTCCGCCGGCGCTCATCGCCAGGCGGCCCTCCCGAGCGTGGAGGATAAGCCGGGCGATCTTCGAGCCCACCACCTGGGCGATCTCGTCCTCGTCCGCCTCGTGGAGCACATTCATCTCCGTCCCGAACCGGTTCAGGAGCGCGTTCAGCTTCACCGAGCCCAGCCCCGGCACGAACTCCAGGGGCACCTGGTGCCGGTATGGCGGGCGGTGGCCCGGCGAGCGGCTCTCCTCCCGATCGGCGATGGACACGATCCGGTCGAGCACACCTCGGGTGACCTTATCCCCCGCGCAGCGGGAGCACTCGAAGGTGGGCGGAGGCTCCAGCACCACTTCGTCGCACACCTCGCAGAAGGTGCGATGGTACTTGCCCAGCCGCGGATCCAGGCCGAAGTTCCCCAGGACTCCCGCTTCACCCCGCCCCTCAAGGGCGGCCCGGAGCCCCGCGAAGGACGCCTCGGGCATCTTCAGGATGTTGTACTCCCGGGCGATCTTGGGCAGCGAGTGCGCGTCGGAGTTGGACAGGAAGCTGAGGCCCGACAGCTCGCTCAGCCGGTCGGCCAGCGAGGTGTCGGCCGATAGGCCGAGCTCGATGGCGGGGATCCCCGCCAACACCTCCTCCTCGAACATCTCCGCCATGCGCGCGGCGCAGGATCCGTACAAGCTCTTGTGGGGCGTGAAGGCATGGGCCGGGACGAAGAGCCCCTCCCGGCTCAGCACCTCCTTGGCCAGCAGGTTGGCCGGCATATGGCACTGCTGGGAGGAGAGCTGCATGTTGGTGACCTTGCGGGCCATGTCCGCCGAGAACCGCTTCAGGGTTGGAACGTCGGGGAGGTAGCACACGTGGTGGGATAGGCCCCCGCCCTCCTCATGGGTCTCCAGCTCGGCCCCCAGGAGGACCACCAGCTCGCTCCGGTAGCGCAGCCCGCCGCCGGAGAGGGGCTCCATCTCCCCCGTCTCCACCAGATGCTCGATGTCGGCGATGACGGCGGGCGAGGCACAGTCGATGACTCCGGCGACCTGGACCCCCTTCCGGTCCACGCACTCCCGGCAGATCCCCTCGAAGGTCAGGTCCCGTGACGCGGTGATCTTCACCGGTCGGTCGTCGCCGCTGCGGCCGATGTGGATGTGCAGATCGGCGAACAGGGTATGCATGCTAGCCCTCGGTCCGGCCCGCGGTCACGATGCCTAGCTCCCTGGCCTTCTGGCAGGCGGTGAGCCGGTCGCGCACCCCCAGCGCCTTGAACGCCTCGGACAGGTCGCGCTTGACCGTGGACGGGCTGATGAACAGCTCCCCGGCGATCTCGCCGTTGCTGCTCCCCGAGGCGGCCAGGGCGAGCACATCGCGCTGGCGCTGGGTCAGGCCCAGGGCCTGGGAGCGGGCCTCGGTGCCGTCCAGGATGTTCAGGGCCAGCTCATGGGGAAGGTACTGCCGTCCGCGGGCGGCATCGACGAGGGCCCGGTCCAGCTCCCGGGGCTCACACACCATGGGCACCACGGCGTTGGCGCCCGCGCCCAGAGCGCTCTTGATCGCATGGGATGAGGGACCATCCAGGAGGACCACGACGCCCGTGTCCACCCGGAGCCGCTGGATCTCGCCGCAGAGGGAGAAGCCATCCATCTCCCGAAAGCCGTCGAGACAGAACAGGGCCGACGCGTACCGCTCCTCGAGCAGGGCCGCCAGCAGATCGGGCGCCCGCCGCGCCCGGTCCACTCTGGCCACACTGGGAAGGGCCTGGGCGAGAAGGCCCAGGGCCTCGGCCATCACCGGACGGTGGTCGGCCACAATGACCGTCAGGGCCTCGGGGGAATCTGTGTCCTTCACCGGATCAGCCTTTCCTCGGCCCGCGGCCCGGCCCATGGAGGGGATCGATCAACCTTGTGTCCGCCGACGGACAAGCCGATGGTCGTGTTCATTGTGGGGCCCACGGGTACCGGCAAGACCGAGGCCGGCATCGAGGTGGCCCGGGCCGCCGGCGGCGAGATCGTCTCCGCCGACTCCATGCAGTTCTACCGGGGCATGGACGTGGGAACGGCCAAGCCCACCCCCGAGCAGCGGGAGCAGGCACCCCACCACCTCATCGACCGCATCGATCCCGATGAGCCGTACAATGTTGCCGACTTCCACGCCGATGCCACAGCCATCATCGATCAGGTTCTGGGCCGCGGCCATCTTCCCCTCGTGGTTGGTGGATCGGGCCTTTACGTTCGCGCCCTCGCCAACAAGCTCGATCTCCCCGTGGCCGAACCCGACGACGAGCTGCGGACCAGGCTGAAGGAGTTCGCCCGCCACTCGGGCCGTCAGGCCCTGCATCAGCGCCTGGCCAAGGTGGACCCCATCTCCGCCGAGCGGATCCATCCCAATGACCAGAAGAAGATCATCCGGGCCATCGAGGTCTACGAGCGAACGGGCCGTCCCCTATCGGAGGTCTACTCCGAGGACCCCGAGCCCACCGACCGTTACCGCTGCCTCATGTTCGGGCTCACCTGCGACCGAGAGGAGCTGTACCGCCGGGTCGAGGAGCGGTGTGACCGGATGATCAACTCTGGCCTACTCAAGGAGGTCCAGGAGCTGCTCGATGCCGGGTACTCGCCCGACCTCCAGGCCATGCAAGCCATCGGGTACAAGGAGTTCGCCGCCTTCTTGCGCGGGGAAGTGTCCTTCCCCGAGGCCGTTGAGACCTTCAAGCGCAACACCCGGCGTTACGTCAAGCGCCAGCTCACCTGGTTTCGGACCGAGGAGCGCATCCGCTGGATCGACATTCTCGAGCAGGAGCCGGTGCCCATCATCCTCAGCGCTATCGAGGAGGCGGCGGGGCCTAGGTGATGCGGTAGCCCGGGTCGCCGTCGACGTAATCGGGCCTCGCCCAGCACAGGGCGTGGGGGCCGCGGTACCGTGCCATCCGCCGCTCCAGATCAGAGGCTCTCGCCTCATCCATCTCGCCATCCCGGTACGTGGCCGCCAGCTCCAGGTTCTGCTCGAACACGTCCATGCCCGCATGGCCGATCAGTGCCGTCGACACCCCATCCAGGCCCCAGGCGTAGTGGAGTAGCTCCTTCGGGCTCGCGTCGGGCCCGACCAGATCCCGGACGACCTTCATGGCCATCACGGCCACACCACGCTCGGCTGCCGCGGGTAGCGCGTGCTCCACGAAGGCCCCGTGGCGTGTGGCGTTGAGCGCCAGGAGGGCCACGTCCATGTCCAGGCGCTCCAGAATCTGCCGCGACTTCTCGGCACTGTCCATGCTCGAGAAGCCCATGAACCGGATCACGCCCTCGTCCTTGAGCCTAGCCATCTCTTTGTAGGGACCGGCCTCGAAGGCGTCCAGGTCATCCTGGTCGGTCACGGCATGGAAGAACCACACATCCAGATGATCGGTCTTCAGAGCGGCCAAGCTCTCGTCGAGCTGTCGAAGGGCCCCCTGGGCGTCCCGCGCCTCGAACTTGCTGCTGATGAGGATGCGGTCACGGTGGGGCGGCAGGATCTTGCCGAAGCGCTCCTGGCTAGTGAGCGTCGACTCGGCGCTGACGTAGTTCGGCGCGGTATCGAAGAGGGTCACGCCCGCCTCCAGTGCCCGCTCAAGCATGGGCTCCCAGACGCCGTCGGGGTTGGCGAGGAACTGGCTGCCACCCCCGAAGGTGAGCAGGGAGACATCCTCCCCCGTTGAGCCGAAGGGCCTCTTGGGAA
>WJIW01000204.1 GCA_014730065.1 Armatimonadia bacterium
GAATGTGCCTACCACGGGGACCTTCTCGGTGAACGGCGAGGTCTTCACCTACGATGGCACCCAGTCCCTCAACGAGCTAGCCACCCTCATCTCCGGCAATCCGAACATCAATGTGACGGCGGCGGTGACGTCCCAGGGTCACTTCGTGATGGTCGACGACGACGGCAATCCGGTGGACATTCAGAACGGCACGAGCGATGTCATGGAGCGGCTGGGGATGACGCAGCCCGGTGGCGCCGAGACCAAGGCCATCGCCCTGCAGCGCGACTCCCTCTCGGCCTTCGGACTGAGCCTCAACCTGGGCGCCGCCGTCGCGGGCACGCAGATCGTCTCCGTTGGCCCCCTGATCGAGAACCACCGTACCACCAATCTTACCGAAGTCGGCCTGACGATGCGGGTGCCGGGCGGGGGCATTATCGATGCCTTCGACACCCCGTCGGACGAGCGCTCGGGCACCCATCGGCTGACCGTGGGCCCCATCACCTATGGCGCGACCAACGTCACGAGCACGGGGCCCGTTGTGAACGTGCTGGGCAACACCATGCAGATGGGTGGGACCTTCGAGTTCCAGCTCGACGGTGGCGGCAACGTGGTCGCCAACACGATGCGCTTCGTGCCCGACGGGAACGGCGGCCGGGCGCTGACTGAGGCGGAGCTGGCCCAGCTCAACACCCTCAACGCCGGCGGCGCGCTGGACCTCTCGGCCTTCGGCCTGAATGTGGCCGTGGGCGGCGGCGGCGCGGGCACGGTAAGCCTCCATGTCGATCCCGCCGAAGCCGTGGTGACCGACGAGTTCTTCCCCGCCGATCGCACCCAGACCGTGGTGACCCAGGACGTGATCTACGCCTACACCACGAACAACCTATCGCAGGTGCTACCCGACGCCAAGGTGGTCACGGGCGAGCTGGTTGCCAACGGCCAGTCCATCATCACCTCGACATCCCGGGTGCGGGAGTTCGACGTAGATATTGAGCACCAGTTGAACATCGGGGCGGAGATTGGCGCTCGAACGAATAGGGCAGAACAGAACCTAGAGGCTCTGGATAAGGACAAGGTGAACTTCGCCGACCTCCTGAGCCGGGCCGAGGACCTTGACGTCCCGGCGGCTTTGGTGGACCTTACCGAGCTAGAGAATGTCTACCGCCAGGCCCTGGCGGTCGGGTCGCGCGTGCTGATGCCGACCCTGATGGACTTCTTGCGGTAGATCGGCTCGCCCCGGGGGATGAGCCGATCCTCCGGGGCGGGTGATGCAGATGGCTCTTCTGGGCAGCGGAATGCCCACGGTCAACACGGCTCCGGCGCGGAACATGGTCGCCCAGCTCAGGGCGCGCTCCAGCCGGCGGCCCGTGACCACCCCGCGCCGGACCGAGGTGCGCGTCTCCAGTCGCGGCCCCACCCTTCGCATCGACGGCACCGCCACCCGGGCCGCCATGAACATCCGCACGAACCGGGGCTTCCTCAACTATCGCAAGAGCGTGTACCAGCGTGCCGCCGATGCGGCCATTCGACGCATCGCCGCCGAGGGCTCAAGGCTGGCCGCCATCGAATCCCCAGGCAACACCGTGGCGAACGTGGCTGGCCACCGGGGGGAGAGGACCGGGCCCGCGCAGATCGACATCCGCGCCCTGCCCGCCCCGAAGGTATCGATCCAGCCAAAGCGCGTGAGCGTTGATACCGCGGAGGCCGGCGGGCCGAACGGCACGTACCGACGAGAGGTGCAGCTTAGCTTCCGGCCGCGAGGTAGCGTTAGTCCGCTGAGCAGCGGCACTCTTTTCGATACTCTGGGCTAAGGTTCGGCGCCGATTCTGCCGATGCCCTAGTTGACATGGCAAACGCGAGAGTGAATCCACATCATTCAGGCAGCGCCAGTGACCCCGGGGAGGCGGTTCGGTTGATCCGCGTGGAATCCGAGCGGGCCGGCACCGTCGAGGTGCCCGAGACGGACGTTCTGGAGATGAGCGCCCCCATCCCGGGCTTCCCCGCCGCCCGCAAATACTGCGTGATCCCGACGCGGACCGATGAGCCCACTCCCTTCGTATGGCTCCAGTCGGTGGATGAGCCGAAGGTGGCCTTCATCGCGGTCAACCCCTTCGACTTCTTCCCCGACTACGACGTCGAGCTCCCCCGGCCCGACCAGGAGGAGCTGGATATTCAGGCGGCGGAGGACGTATCACTGCTGGCCCTGGTCTCTATCCCTCCGGGCCGGCCCCAGGACATCACGGCGAACCTGGTCGCCCCCGTGGTCATCAACACCCGAGCGAACCGGGCCCGCCAGGTGATTCTGTACGACTCGGAGTACGGGACCAAGCACCGCTTGCTGCCCGACCCCGCCGGCAGTGAGGCGGATTCAGTGGCAGAGAAGGAGGCCCAGGCCGCTCCCAACGCGAAGGCAGTGGGAGACTAGCGCCGCCCCTGACAAGGCGCGCCATCGGGGGATGGTCGGCGTTGGAGGGCTTCCGTGCTCGTACTCACCCGTCGGGTCGATGAGTCCATCATGATCGGTGACGACGTGAAGATCACCGTCGTCGCGGTCAAGGGCGACCATGTACGCATTGGTGTCGATGCCCCGAAGCGTGTCTCCATCCACCGTCTCGAAGTGTACGAGGAGATCAAACGGGCCAATGTAGAGGCAGCCGAGGCCGCCTCAGACAAGGCCGACCTAGATCAGCTCGCCAGCCTCTTCCCGAAAAGCGGATCCGACGGCGGCAAGGCCTCAGGCACCGAGGATCCCCCCGCGGACACCTAGCCATGGCCGGCTCCAGCCGATCCAGCCTGCCTCGACTGCTGCCCCCCTTGCAGATCATCGTCACCGCCGCTCTCGCCGTATGGGTGCTCGGGCTGCTCCGCCCCATCGGTGTCGAGGGCCAGTGGCAATGGCAGGTCTTTGATCACCCGATCCCCCCGCTGGGACTAGTGGCCGTGCTGGCCGCCATCCTGCTGACACTGCTGCTCGCCCACGCTCTATCGGAGCGTGCCGCCGAGGCCGAAGGGGGAAGCCGGGCGGCGAAGGCCCTCGGGGCGGGCTGGCGCCTCGTGCTGGTTCTGGGCGCCTTCTCCTGGACCATCGGCCTGTACAATCTGGTGCCGGGGGCGTGGTACCACCTGACGGCCGCCTCGCTCTCGGATGTCTCCAACGAGTACTTCGTGGACGCCTACCGCATCAACGACCCGGTGCGCTATTGCCGGCAGTACGGCTCCCATCAGGCCGAATCCGGGCACCACATCGCGACCCATCCGCCCGGCGCGGTGCTGACCTACTACGGCATTATCGAGTTCTACCGAAGCACCGGCTTGTCCAGACAGGCTCAAGGTATGGCCGAGTGGCTTCACGGCGAGGACGCCGGCGCCGTCATGGACACGGTTGACCGGATCCCCACAGCCCGCCGGATACCTAGCGATCAGGTGGCCCTGCCGGCCTTGGTGGCTCTCACCTTCGGCCTGCTCGGGGTGCTGTGCATCCTCCCCGCCGCTGCTTGCGGCCGTCTGCTGTGGGGCGAGCGGGCCGCCTTTCCGGCCGCCGCACTGGCGGCCACGGTGCCGGGGCTGGCCCTGTTCTTCCAGAGCCTAGACGCGCCGGTGGCCCTGGTGGCCATGGTCGCCATCTGGGCCGCCGCCCGGTCGGTGGTGGGCCCACGCCCCTGGCTCGGCGCACTGGGCACGGGCGTCATCCTCGGGGTTGGCATCTTCATCACCTTCGGCCTGCTTGCCGCGGCCGCTGTCTGCGGCATCATCTTCCTCGGTGGATGCCATGCCGGCGGGTGCGAGTCGGCCCGGAGCAGGTACGGCTGGCTGCAGCGTCCGGTGGCCATGGTCGCCGGGATCCTCGCCGTGTGGGCGCCGGCCTGTGCCTTGCTGGGGCTTGATCCTGTGGCCATGATGGCCCGGGGCGCCGAGTCCCACGCCGGGGTGATCGAGACCTTCGACCGAGCCTACGGCACGTGGGTGTGGATGAACCTGGTCGAGTACACCGCCTTCCTGGGTCCCGCGCTCCTGCTCTTGACCTTAGGGGCCTTGCCCCTGGCCCGGCGCACGGGCGGGCTGCCGGGCCTATTCACCTTGGCCGTACTAGGGACGCTCGTTCTGGTGGACGCGTCAGGCTCGGTCAGGGCGGAGGTGGGCCGCATCTGGGTGTTCTTCATGCCCCTTATGGCGGTCATCGCCGCGGGGCTCTGCACTCCCGCCACCGATAGGCCCGAGGACAGCAAAGCTCCTGGCGCGCTCCTCGGCTGGACCGTCCTGTGCCAGGTGGCGGCCCTCGTGATGCTGGCCATCAGCGTCCATCCTTCGGTCAGGGCCTTCTGATCCGCAGGTGGCCCGCTCCGACGGCCGAACCCCTCCTGAGCACCCCAAACCCACGCGTGAGGAATGATCCCTTTGGCTGAAGGTCTACCCCTGTTCAACCTGTCCAGCGTGCCTCTCCTCCGGGAGGGGGTCACCCGGTCCATCTCCGCCGAGAACCCCGATGGCGCCAAAGGCGGCGGCGCCAAGGAAGCCCCCGAGGCCGGAGTGGGGCCCGCGGGCCACCTGGGCAAGGGCTGGAAGGTCCGTCCCTGCATCACCCTCCCCGCCGACAGCACCACCACCCTGGCCGAGATCGACGGGCCGGGCATGATCCAGCACATCTGGATCACCGTGGATCCCAAGGCCTACCGCGACTGCGTCCTGCGGATGTACTGGGATGGCAGCGACCAGCCAGCCGTCGAGGTGCCCCTGGGCGACTTCTTCTGCAACGGCAACGCCCGCCGGGTGGATGTGGTCTCGCTGCCCATCAACGTCAACCCCTCGGGTGGCTTCAACTCCTATTGGCCCATGCCGTTCCGGAAGTCGGCCAAGATCACCATCGAGAACCAGCGCTGGGAGGACATCGGCGGCTTCTTCTACCAGGTGAACTACTTCCTCGGGCCGGTGCCCGATGAGGCCGCGTACTTCCACGCCCAGTGGCGCCGATCCATCACGAGCCGGGAGTACCCCGAGCATGTGCTGGTCGATGGCATCAAGGGCAAGGGCCAGTACGTGGGCACGTACTTGATGTGGTGCCAGTTCTCCGATGGCTGGTGGGGCGAAGGTGAGCTGAAGTTCTACATGGACGGCGACGACGAGCACCCCACCGTGTGCACCACCGGCACCGAAGACTACTTCTTGGGCGCGTGGGGCTTCAC
>WJIW01000205.1 GCA_014730065.1 Armatimonadia bacterium
CCTGTACGTCATGGAGGCCGATGGCTCGAACATCCAGCGGATCTCCTTCAACCCCAACCAGGATTACGATCCCCTGATCCTCAGCGATGGCCGCATCGCGTACACCAGCTACCGCTTCTACGGGCAAGACGGCAGTGGCAACATCTACGGCCGAGGCAGCGACCTGAACCGCATCGAAACCCAGCTTCGGGGCATGAACCCCGACGGCACGGGCGATCATCACATCTACGGCGCCCAGCGCGGCGGATTCTACGTGCCCCTCCGTCCCATGCCCGATAGCCTTCAGGACTCGGGCTCGAGCTGGGTGCGCGGGGTGCCGGAGCACATCGGGGTCTCGGTGAGCTTCATCAGGGAGCTGCCCGACGGGCGGCTGATCGGCGTCACCCCCGCGGGACTGACCCTCATCGACCTCCGGTACGGGCGGCTGGATTGCGAGATCCCGCTCTTCCCCGAGGTGGTCAACCTGGCGGGCGGCGAGCGGGTGTACATCTACAGCCATGACGAGCTGAACCCCGTGGGCCGGTACACCAGCCCGTACCCCGCCGACGAGGGCCGGGTGTTCGTCTCCTATGCCCCCTGGTGGGACACGAGCTTCTCCGCCTATGGGCTGTACCTGCTGGACCTGGAGACCTTGGAGCGGACCTTGGTCTACGATGATCCGTTGGTGAGCGACGTTGACCCCGTGGCTCTGGTGCCGCGGCCATTGCCCCGCAAGCTGGAGCCCGATGTGCCTCGCCCCGGCGATGGCACGGGTGAGGTGCTATGCCTCTCGGTCTTCAACTCCGACCGGGACTACAACCACGCGGCCGCACGGTACGTGCGGGTTCTGGGCGTGACCATGATGCCCCTGAGCATCAACGCCAACGCAGCCTTCGAGACCCGGGTGCTGGGCACGGTGCCGATTCAGGACGACGGCTCCTTCCTCGTCGAGGTGCCCGCCGACCGGCCCTTCCGCTTCCAGATTCTCGACGACCAGGAGCGGGTGCTGCTTCACGAGACGGCCTTCAACTACGTGAGAGCCGGGGAGAGGGTCACTTGCCTGGGTTGCCATGAGCCCAAGGGCGAGTCGCCGCCCCAGGACCTCCCGATGGCGGCGACGCTGGACGCGTACCCGGCCCTGGAGGTAGTAGGCGACCTGATCTACCACGGCCGGACGTACCGGGGCTACAACCGCATGGCGAGGTAGCTCACCCGAGGGGTGCCGATGGGCCGCGCAGAGGCCACGCTCCCTCCTCCTCTCCCGTTCCGCAGGAATGGGAGAGGACCGAGGTGAGGGTAGGCAGCGAGCGAAGCTCGCTGAGCACCCCGTCCCCCTTCAACCCGAAGGGGGACCACAGGGGGTTCCATCCTCACCCAACCACTCTGGGCTGCATCGCCTTCAGCCGCTCGAAGTAGTACCGGTAGTCCTCCACACTCGTGCCGGGTACGATGAGGTGGTCGGGCAGGGGGATGAAGCCGCCGTCGCGCATCAGGGGCAGCCGCCGCTCCAGCTCGGCGTCGATGGCCTCCTTGCCCTTGGGGATCGCCAGCTTGTCGATCCCGCCGATGACCCTCAGCTCGCGGCCGTACTGCTGGCGGAAGGCCATGGGGTCGCCATCCCAGACGCCGATCTCCACCGGGAACATCACATTCACGCCGCCCTCCAGCCAGCCGGGCACCAGGGCGTCGATCTTGCCGTCACAGTCGACCACGTAGAGGTCGCAGCCGTGCTCCCGGAGCTTGGCGGAGATCTTCTTGTAGGCGGGCACCACGCATCGCTCCCAGATGTGGGGGCTGACCAGGGGGCCGCTGCGGCCGCAGATGTCCTCCCAGCCCCAGCCCATGTCCACCTTGACCTTGGGCATCACCTGATCGAAGCCCCAGCAGCACAGCTCGGCGATGGTGTCACACATCTCGGCGATGAGGTCCGGATCGTCGGCCTGGAGATACGCCAGGTTCTCCACGCCCATCCAGTTCCGCAGCCAGCCGGCGAGAGCGGCGCAGGAGATCTGGACCGGGGCATCGCCGGCGTTGAGATGGGCACAGATCTCATCGATGTTGCCGGGGATGCGGTCGGGGCTCGGCTGGAGCCGCTTCTTGTACTCGGGCCAGCTCTCCCGGTCCTTCAGGATGTAGTCCACGTAGTGGGGGATGCAGCTCTTGTGCTTCCAGTCCTGGCAGACCACACCATCGCTCTGGCGGAAGATGCGGTACTCGCCGGTCTCCTCGAGCACCTCCTCCTCGAAGACGGGGTAGAGGCCTAGGTTGATGGGCACCCCCGCGGGCCAGGGATCGGTTCCGAAGAACTCCCGGCGGTCCTGGTCCCTGGGCAGGCCTTGCTCCTCCCACTCGGCCATAGTCTCGGGCCATTCGGTCCAATGCCAGATGGGCAGGCGATCGAACTCCTGGTAGTTCATGACGGCCTGAAAGCGCTCTCGGTGGGTCATCGGGATGGGATCCTCCATGGGTCGATGGCGATAGGGGGAGTGTAGGACGCGGGGGACGACATCTCCTCCCACCCGATGGCGACAGGTGTCCCTCGGCTGGGGCCGGAAACACATGGGTGCAATCCATCTCCGACCCGTCTTAGGGAGGCACCCCACTTTGGCCAAGATCGCATTCATCGGTGCGGGCAGCTTCGGCTTCACCCGGACCCTCGTGAAAGACATCCTCACCTTCGCGAACATGGAGGACGCGACCCTCGCCCTCATGGACATCGACGAGGAGCGTCTGGAGTACTCCACCAAGGCCTGTCAGCGCATCATCGACGAG
>WJIW01000206.1 GCA_014730065.1 Armatimonadia bacterium
CGGCCCCCGGGCTGGCGCCGGAAGCAGGTGGAACTCCTCCTCCCTCCACACCGCGCGCCCCCGCGCCGGGCCATCAGCCCGCCGCCACCGATCCCGAGCCCGCCGGGATGCAGCCCCTCACCATCGCCGGCATCGGGGTAGGTGTCACTGCTCTGCTCGCCTTGGGCGTCGTGCTCGTGAGGTGGCGGGGGCGGATGGGATCCGGGTAGAACCCCCGTGCCTGCCTCACCGCTAGGCTGATTCGGCCCGGCCCTATCGGACCATCCAGGCCCGATGCAGTGACCAAAAAGAGGAGGCCTTCGTTCATTCCAGTCGAATACTATCAGCACTTGGTTACTTGTGTTCGGTGCGGGCCAATGGGGAACCGATGCCCACCTCATGGTGGGATGAAGGAGTGGTGTCATTGAGTGTACTGGCTTACCCCCCCCGAAAGTGCTGGAGCTCCTCGCCTACGCCTGGGCGTAGCACCCGTGCTGCTGGTCCTGCTCGTCACCTGCGCACTCACTCCGGGCGCGCTTGCTGACGCCTCGCCCAGCGACATCGAGTTCGGCACATGGGTCGGACAATGGCCTACACAGACGTGGTCGGCGGCACCGAGTCCCGCCAGCGGGTTCGGTGTCCTGCGCGTACTGCACTCGGGTGCGGCACCGACGTCGGTGCGCTTCCATGTGGTCGTCAAGCGCGGAGATGTCCAGGTCCATGAGGCCGATCTCACGGGGCTTGCGAGCGGAATGCCCATGCCCGACGACCGCTATGAGTGCATGTCCACGGCCATGCATAGCCGGGAGCTCATGGATGGCACATGGACAGTAACCGCCGAGGTGGATTACCAGGAATACGTGCTGGACCCGTCGCCGCCGCATTGGGAGACTGGCACGGCGACCTACGGACCTACGGTCATCGAGGTTGAGAACCTGTGGGTAAGGGGGATCGAGGTAGGCCGCCCCGGGGTGTACCAGCATGGGCCCATCGTGATTGCCGAGGATGCGCCCAACCGCGATGCCAATGGCCGCGCAGCTATGCGGGAGGACTACGTGTTCCACTACGCGGGGCACAGCTTCGCAGCCCGCGTGGTCGATGCATCCGGGCAGTTGGTAGGAGCCCAGGTTGGGATCGAGTTTGAAGTGGAGGACGGTACCAGTCCCGGGCACGGCATGCTCATCCCGGCGGACGTTGAGTCCTGGGGGCCGTGCTCACCCCCAGCACGGCTTGTGTACCTTGCGTCGTGTTCGTTCCTCAGCCCCGAGCACACATTCGACAGGGGCACCCCCTCTGAGGTAACAGTGCCCGTTCTTGGCACCACCATGGGCGAGGCATGCCTGACGATCGCGGATGTTGTCATCGCGTGGGAGACCCCGGTTCACTACGCTGGTTACAGTGCGCTAGATGAGTACTTGTGGGCCGAGTTGACCAAGTCCGGCAAGTCGATCGGCCAGTGTCTCACGGACGCCCTGAACGCCACTAAGAGCCAACACGGGGAGGA
This sequence comes from Armatimonadia bacterium, assembly GCA_014730065.1. GTDB lineage: Bacteria > Armatimonadota > Zipacnadia > UBA1398 > UBA1398 > UBA1398. Next base: position 1,484 of record WJIW01000206.1, read on the forward strand.
CTTCATGTTGGCGAAGGGCCTGCTGCGCAGAAATGCCAACGGGGAGTTGGTGTCATGTGTCCAAGCCATAGGCGCATCGTCGCTCCCGTTAGGCCCCACCTTCTCGCTCTGAGACCGGCAGTCGAGACCCACTGAGAGGACCATCCCATGAAGCCCGTAGCACTGCGCCGTTCACTTCTCCACCTGGGGCTGTTCTCGATGTGCGCGGCCATGGGTGTGGCGTCGCCTCCGCCTGCAGTTACGGAGAGTGAGGCCCACTCCATCGCGGCTCAGGCCTTCGGGATAGAGCCCGAAGCCTATGAGTGCAAGCTCTCCCTGGAAGATACCGCTCGCCCCAGCTACACGTTCCGCCGCGTGGGAACATCCCACGGCCCGGAGCGGATCACGGTATCTGCCGCCTTCCCGCGCGTATCAGGCTACTCCATGGACCCGGCCGAGGATCCTGGAGCCAGTCCCGTGGATGCGGCTGGCGCCATGGAAATCGCCAAGCAGGAGGCCCGCCGCTGGATGACGCCCGATGAGATCGCCGGGTGTGAGTGGCGGATCTCCGAATGGCAGTCGGATCCCGAAACCCACGTCGTGGCGACGATCCAGCAGGCCGTGGGCGATCCCCCGCGCTACCGGCTCCGGCCGGAATGCGATGTGGACGTCAGAGCCTCGGATGGGGCGGTGACGCGCGTCGACGTCTACCTGCCCCTCAACGTGGAGCCTATCCCGGCGGAGGTGACTCGGGGGGAGGCGATCCAGATCGCGATGGATGCCTGTGGTGACCCGGATGCCACGGTCGTCGGGGAGCCCCGGATCGAACAGACCCAGGAATGGGGCAAAGCGCCCAGGCTGCTATGGGAAGTAGTCCTCGCCGGTGCAGCTAGAGAGAGTCCGCAGCTCATCGGGACTATGGTGGGCGATGACGGCGAGGAGTACCAGCTATACAACGATCCCCCGCGGCCGTACTACGCCTACAACATCGACGCGGTGAGCGGCGATGCGATGCCGGCCCCCGGGCTGGCGCCGGAAGCAGGTGGAACTCCTCCTCCCTCCACACCGCGCGCCCCCGCGCCGGGCCATCAGCCCGCCGCCACCGATCCCGAGCCCGCCGGGATGCAGCCCCTCACCATCGCTGGCATCGGGGTAGGTGTGATTGCTCTGCTCGCCCTTGGCGCACTGGTCTGGCGGCGTAGAAGCGGGTCGTAGGTAGCTTGGCGCGGAGCAGCTCGAGCAGGGACGCCCGAGCCCACCCATGAACTGGGCATCGTAGGGGAGGCGCGCGCCGCGCATCCCCTATCCTACGCGCCATAC
>WJIW01000207.1 GCA_014730065.1 Armatimonadia bacterium
CCGCCATTCTCTCCAGGTGGGCGCCGTCGCTCGAGAACTCGCCCACGGAATAGTCGGAGTGGGCATCGATCCACTCATCGAGGTAGGCCATTAGGCCCAAAGTCTCCTCGGCGTGGAGAGTGAAGGGCAGCTCCACGGTCAGCACGTCGCCTTCGGGATCGGGCAGCCGCCACCGCCGCTCCACGCCGGCCACGGCCAGCTTGGCTGCCATCTTGGCGGGGTAGAGCGTCGAGAGGAAGACGACCACCATCACCAGGATCGTCACCCCCACGGCGGCCATACTGCTGTAGTTGAGAGACAGTAGCCCCTCGAACCAGCCCAGGTTGACGCTCGTCCAGGCCAGGGTCTGGCCCAGGAGGTATCCGATAATCGCCCCCATGACGGCGTAGACCGAAGCCTCGGCAAGGAACAGGGCGCCCACATGGGCGGGGGCCAGGCCAACGGAGGAGAAGATCCCGATCTCCCGCACACGCTCGTAGACCGACCCGAGCATGGTGTTCAGCACGATCAGCGCGGCGATGAGGATGGGCACCACGCTGCCCTCGATCCCCGACGCGCTGGCCGAGGTCACCGCGTTGCAGTAGTACGTGCCACCCTCGTAGCCCGCGAAGACGCCCAGATCCAGGCGCTGGACTAGCTCATCCTGCAGCTCCGCGGCGGCTTCGTCCGATCCCGCGTTGGCGGCGATGCTACGGAGGGTGCCGCCCAGCCGGAGGTTCGTGCGGTGAGGCAGGATGATCACCTGGTTGCCGGGGATATGGGGCGTATCCTCGGTGGTGGTGCCCGCATTCTGTGCGGCCTGGGTCTCGGGCTGGGCCTCGCCCCTCCGGCGCAGATTGGCCTGCTCCACCTCATCGATCGGGGTGACCATCTCGCCATCCAGGTCCCGTAGGGCATCCAGCTCCCGGCCATCGAAAACGCCGATCACCGTCAGGCTCACGCCCCGGACATCGACCGTCACTTGGCCGATGTCGTCCTCATCGACCCCCAGCTCCTCGGCGATGTGCGAGGACAGCAGGCAGGTGTGGGCATCGTCCTCGGTATCGGCGAACCACCGGCTAGCGGCCCCAATCAAGGTGTCGCGGACGGGCAGCACCTGCGGCTCCTCGGGCCCCATCCCCAGTAGGGCCCCGGCCTCGTAGACCACATCACCCTTGCGCAGGGGGACGGCGGACCGAAGGGCCGCGCCCTCGGAGAGGGTCCACGACCTGGCCACGATAGGATACTCGCCGCTGGCCTCGGCCTCCAGCACGCTGTAGGTGTACTCCGAGAAAGCCCCGTAGTTGGGCTGGCGGATGAGGATGCCCTTGTACGTCGGCTCCGGCTCCCGTTCCAGAACCCGAATCTTGGGATGGGACTCCACCGATGTGAAGCTCATCACGGTGAAGGTGAGCATGACCAGGGTCGCGCACGTGAGGCCGGTGCGCGTCTTGCGCCGCCGCATGTTGCCCACACCCAGGCTGAAGGCCGCCGAGGCCGAGGACAATCGCGCCACATCGGCGGTGTGGGTGCCCGTGGACTCGTGGCGCATCTCCGCCATCTGCTGGTCGAAGTGGCGGAACAGCAGGATCGCGACCACGGTTCCCAGGACCATCAGGACAAAGGCCAGCAGCACGATCAGCGGCGTGGCGGTGATCCGGAAAGCCGGATGGACGAGGGCCAGGATCGCGAACACCACGGCGAAGATGCCCATGGAGCCCAGGATCTGAGTCGTTATCGTGCGTCCCGCAAACATCAGCCGCTCCATGAGGTACGAGAACGGCAGCAGCAGGATCAGGTAGAAGATCACGCCATGGACCACATCATTGGCGGTCCCCCGCACCTTCGGGTAGACGCGGTTCTCCAGTGCGAGGCCCCGGCGGGAGAGGGCGACGTACTTGGAGATATGCCCCTCCTCGGCGGCCTCCGTCGCCTCCGCCAGAACTCCCGTAGCCAGCTCGTGCAGCCGGGATGACTCCACGTCGGAGATCCCGAAGCGCTCGAACTGCTGCATACGGCTCTCGTCGAGGGTCCACATGTCCATGGCCCCGCGGTAGGCCAGATTGTCGATCACGGGGTTGTCATCGACCGAGATCCCCTCTCCTAGGGGGTTCTCCATGGTCGCATTCAGCAGCAGGATCCGAGGCGTCTGGAAGGTGGGCCTCAGTAGGATCAGCAGTCTCGCGCCGGGCTCACCGTAGATCACGCCGGCGGGTTCGGGGTCACCCGGGATCCGCGGATCGGTCCACGATGGGGTGATCATGCCCCACCGGAATGGCTCCGCCTTGGTCGCGTGATCCAGGACCTGGAGCCCGCTCAGGATCCCGAAGTGCCCCGGGTCGATGGTATCGATGATGCTGACCTGGCGCGCCTCGAAGACGACAACATCCTTGCCCATCTCCAGGGCATCCAGGGGGAAGCTGTCGAAGTCGTACTGCCCGGCGCCCTGGGGACCCCGGTCGGGGGCGTAGACTACGTCCCCCGTCTCCTCATCGATCTTGAATGCGGTCAGCTCCGTAAGGGCGGCCCAGTTGTGGGTCTGCATGGGCATCCCCACAAGCTCGTAGTGGCTCTCCTCGTCCACCTGATCCATGATGATGTGGCGCACGCCGCAGAGCGTCTTGGTGATCCGTCCCCAGCACGCGATGGCCCCGGGGACGGGATCCTCCGGATGGAAGCTCAGCGACTTCCCGAACTCGAAGACCCCGCCATGAATGCGTACATAGCCATCATCGGGGTCGGCCTTGAAGAGACCCACATCGGTGCCCTCCAGCACCTGGCAGAGCAGGTTGGGCACAGCGGCTGCGAGCACTCTGGCTTGGCGCTCCAGACCCTCGTGGTCCATGTTCTCGGGCGTGTCGAGATGGGTGTCGACCTTGGAGCGGATGTCGCCCGTCGAGGCGAGGCTGGTGCCCGCGTAGCCCGCCAGGGTCGGCGCCTCGGCCTCCAGGCACGGCTGGGCCGGGAGGTACGTGCCCCATGACCGGTCGACGCCCGTGTTGATGCAGTCTAGCAGCGACCACTCGCGCTCGATGCCCAGATCCTCGGCGATGAGCCAGCCGTAGTCGCGGCATGCCGTGCCGAAGTCCGAGAACTTGAAGCGAGCGGCATCGTAGAAGTTGTAGAAGAACCCCTTGTAGAAGGCGCCGATGCCCGTCCCATGCGACGAGAGATCGATCCCCACGAAGGCCCTGAAGTGCAGATCCTCCAGATCCTGCTCCTCCGGAGCCTTGACCTTCTCCGCCCGCCACACCGTCACGCGGCGCTGCACGAAGTCCCGAACACCCGCCATGCCCAGACCGTGGGCGTCGGTCAGGAGCACCATGACGGGCCGCGCCGGCGGATACTCCGACAGGATCCGGCACAGCTCCAGGAGCACGCCCACGCTGCCGGCACCCTCGGCGCCGGGGGCAACGGTGGGAGCGACCGCCATGGAGTCGTACCAGGCGCTGAGCACCACGATCTCCGCCGCCAGGTCCGGGTTGGTGCCGGGGATGAAGCCGTATAGGTTCACGCCTTGGACCTGCCGGAGCTTGGTTCCGCCGCGGACGGTCACCTCCGGCGTGGCGCCTCCCTCGGTCGCCTCCCGCAGGACCTCGGCAGTCTCCCCCAGTGCCAGGAAGCGCGGCGTCGACAGCGGCTGCTCGGAGAACTTCTGCTCCGCCTCGCCGCGGATCGTCTGGCTGGTCTCCAGGAAGATGATCGCCTTGGCGCCGATCATGGCCGCCGTGTACCAGGATCGCGCCGAGTTGAACTCCATCAGAGCGATGCAGCCATCCACGGGCTTGCCATCGAAGGCCGTCAGGTCACCCCGCCCTATGTAGACCAGGGGGCCAGTGAGTCCCTCGGGCGGCGCCATGCTGGGGCGCACCAGGTTCGGCCAGAGGGGATCCAGCCGCAGCTCATGCAGGGCTGTACCGGTTATCGTCTTCTCGGGGTCCTCGGGATCGGGCTCGACGAAGTCGACCGACACCTCGATGCTGGCCGGTAGGTCGGGATCGTCGGGCACGGGACTCAGCACATCGAAGCTCTCGGTGCCGATGTCCTCCACCCCCACCTCGGCCAGGCGATCCCGAAGGTACTCCCGCGCCTGCCGGTTACCCGCGGTGCCCGTGAGCCGGGTCGGCAGGCCAGACAAGTACTCGATATCCGCTTCGATCGCCGAGTAGTCGACGGCAGCCGCCAGGGCGCCGAGGTCGTACGCGGGCGTGACGTTGATCATGCCCCGGTCCAGCTCGGGGTCTTGGGCGACCGCGCTGCCGAAGGGAATCAGCATGCAGATGGCGGCTAGGGTAAGGGCAACGCGCAAGGGGCGCCTCCGATTACGCGTGGAGTTGTCCGGCAAGCGGAATGGACGTGGTATTCTACGCCTCGCAACCTTCGGCCTCTCTCTGCGTCCATTCGATTGGTGACCTGATGCAACGGAAGTACTCGCCCAGTCCAAACTACGGCCACGCGCCGATCCGGACCCAGCCGCGATCGCGAAAGCCCTGCTGCCTGGCGGGCTGCGCCGGGGTGCTTTTCTTGTCCACTCTGTGCCTTTTCGGTGCACTCATCGGCGTTACATTGACCACTCCTGAGCGTCCGCCGGACATCCAGGAGCGCCGCAATGAGTATGTGGATCTGTGGGAATCGCCCGCGCCCGCGACCCCGCCACCCGAAGTACAGGCCCTAAAGGACCGCATGCGCCAGGCCGCTGAGCGTGTGGACGCTCTGCCCGCCGACGCCGGGCCCCGCCCCTTCGACCTGCGAATCACCGAGGACGAGGTGAATGCAGCCCTGGCTACCGATCCACGGATCCGCGCCGAGCTGGAGAGACAGGGCGCCCGACGGGTCACGATCCTGTTCGATGACGGGCGTGCCATGATCGACGGTATCGTCGAGATGGGGGGCATGGAGGCCCCCGTCACCGCCGATGCCGTGCCCACCGTTCGGCCCGACGGCACCATCGATGTGGCCATCGAGAACGCCCAGGCCGGCATCTTCCCGCTGCCCGCATCGCTGATGAAC
>WJIW01000208.1 GCA_014730065.1 Armatimonadia bacterium
CGGATCACCCACATCATGATGATGATCAGCCCCGAGCGGCTGGTTCACGCCTACGGTCGACCCGGCCGGGTGCAGATCAACGACTTCACCGACGACGGCTTCCCCGAGCGCTGCCCGGGTTTCCGCCGGTTCGTGTGACACTGGAGGGACCATGAGATGAGCATCACCCGCGACGATGTGGCCCATGTGGCCGAGCTGGCCCGGCTGGCCATGACCGACGAGGAGCTCGACGAGATGCACGGCCATTTCGGCGCAATCCTCGAGCATTTCGCCCGCCTGGCCGCGGTGGATACCGAGGGCGTCGAGCCCACTTTCCACCCCCTCGTCCGCCGGAACGTCACCCGCCCCGACCAGATCCGGCCCCCCATGGACCGGTCTAAGCTGCTGGCGAACGCGCCATCGGCCGACGACGAGTGCTTCCTGGCCCCCCAGATCATGGAGGATGAGTGACCGACCATGGCAGCCAATGGCGACTTCTCCCTACTCGAGCGGCCGGCCCACGAGCTGGCGGCTCTGCTCGATTCCGGTGAAGTCAGCTCCGCCGAGCTGACCCGCCTCGCCCTGGAGCGCATCGAGGCCCTCGAGCCGTCCCTCAAGGCATTCCTGACCATCACCCCCGAGCAGGCACGGGAGGCGGCCGAGGCGGTCGACTCGGCCCGGGCCCGGAGCGAATCCCCCAGCCCCCTCGCCGGGGTGCCCATCGCCATCAAGGACAACATGTGCGTCGATGGCGTGGCCTGCACCTGCGCCTCCAAGATCCTGGAGTCGTACCGCGCCGTGTACGACGCCACCGTCGTCGAGCGGGTGAAGGCGGCGGGAATGCCCATCGTCGGTAAGACGAATATGGACGAGTTCGCTATGGGCTCCTCCACCGAGAACTCCGCCTTCTACCCCACCCACAACCCCTGGGACACGGGCAAGGTGCCCGGGGGATCGTCGGGGGGATCGGCCGCCGCCGTGGCCGCTCGACAGGTTCCCCTAGCCCTGGGCTCGGATACGGGTGGGTCCATCCGCCAGCCCGCGTCCTTCTGCGGGGTGACGGGCCTCAAGCCCACCTATGGACGGGTCTCGCGGTACGGCTTGGTCGCCTACGGATCCTCCCTCGACCAGATCGGCCCATTGACGACCGACTGCCGGGACGCGGCACTCCTCACCCGGGTCATCGCCGGCGCCGATCCCCGGGACACCACCTGCGCAGATGTGGAGGTGCCCGACCTCGCCGCGGCCTTGACCGGAGACATCAAGGGCCTGCGTATCGGGATCATCCAGGAGCTGATGACCGAGGGCATCGACGCCGAGGTCCGGGGCGCCATCGGCAAGGCGGCCGAGGCCCTGGAGGACCTGGGTGCCTCCGTCGGCGAGGCGACCATCCCCCACATCGATTACTCCCTCCCCGTCTACTACCTCATCGCTCCCGCCGAGGCCAGCTCGAACCTGGCCCGGTTCGACGGGATGCGGTACGGCCATCGAACGGACCAGAAGGCCTCGGGCCATATCGACATGTACTCCCGCACCCGGTCCGAGGGCTTCGGCGATGAGGTCAAGCGGCGGATCATGACGGGCACGTACGCTCTGTCCGCCGGCTACTACGACGCCTACTACCTCAAGGCTCAGAAGGTCCGGACGCTCCTGCGACGCGACTTCGAGGCGGCCCTGGAGAAGTTCGACATCCTCATCTCGCCCACGGCGCCCATGACCGCCTTCGGCATCGGGGAGCTAGTCGATGACCCCATCGCCATGTATATGGCCGACATCTGTACCTTCACCGTGAACCTGGCGGGCATCCCGGGCCTGTCGGTACCCTGCGGCTTCTCCGAGGCCGGAATGCCCATCGGGATGCAGCTCGTGGGCCGGGCCTTCGATGAGGCGACGATCCTGAGGGCGGGCGAGGCCTATCAGGAGGCCACCGATCACCACCGCCGAGTCCCCGAGATCACCGCGAAGGAGGGGCTGTCATGACCACCCAAGCCCTCATCGGACTCGAAGTCCACGCCCAGCTTCTGACCGAGAGCAAGATGTTCTGTGGCTGCCCGACGGACTTCGGCGCCCCGCCCAATACCCACGTGTGCCCCGTCTGCACGGCCCAACCGGGTGTGCTGCCAGTGCCCAATCAGCGAGCGGTGGAGATGGTTGTTCGCACGGGCCTGGCGCTCCACTGCGACATCGCGCCCCACAGCGTCTTCGCCCGTAAGAACTACTACTACCCCGACCTCCCCAAGAACTACCAGATCAGCCAGTACGAGCTGCCCCTGTGCGAGAACGGCTATGTGCTCATCGACACCGACTCGGGTCCCAAGAGGATCCGCGTCCGGCGGGTGCACCTTGAGGAGGACACGGGCAAGAACATTCACGGCGGAGCCGGAGCGGCCAGTCGCATCGATTTCAACCGCTGTGGCGTGCCCCTGATGGAGATCGTCTCCGAGCCCGACCTGGCGAGTGCCGACGAGTGCCGGGCGTACCTGCAGAAGCTGCAGCTCATTCTGCGCTGGATGGGCGTGTGTGACGGCAACATGGAGGAGGGCTCCATGCGCTGCGAGCCCACCGTCAACGTTATCGAGCCCGATGGCGATGGCAAGACGGCCCTGGTCGAGATCAAGAACCTGGCCTCCTTCCGAGCCGTCCACCAGGCCGTGGACTTCGAGATCGAGCGCCACACCAAAGCCCTCACTGGCGGCGACGAGACCATCCGCGAGACTCGCCGCTGGCTCCAGGCCGAGGGACGCACCGAGACCATGCGCTCCAAAGAGGAGGCCCACGACTACCGGTACTTCCCCGAGCCCGACCTGATGCCCCTGGCCGTCGACGAGGCCTTGATCGAGCACATCCAGGGCGAGACGCCCGAGGGGCCCGACGCCGTTCGGGAGCGCTTCGTGTCGGAACTGGGCCTCTCGGAGTACGATGCCACGGTGATGACTCAGTCCGTGGAGTTCTCGGGGTTCTTCGAGGAAGCCGCAGCCCAGGCCGGGGACGCAAAGGCCGTGGCCAACTGGATGCAGAGCGACTTCGCCCGTCTGCTCAACGAGACGGGTACGCCCCTTGCCGAGGCCAAGGTCACGCCGGCAAGGCTCGCCGAACTAGTCAAGCTCATCGCCGACGGAACCATCAGCAGCAAGATGGGCAAGGACGTTTTCGAGGCCATGTTCGAGTCCGGCGACCCGCCCTCGAAGATCGTCGAGGACCAGGGCATGAGCCAGATCAGCGATGCCTCGGCCCTGGAGCCCATCATCGAGCGCGCCATCGCCGAGAACCCCGATGCCGTCGAGAAGTACAAGTCGGGCAAAAAGAAAGCCCTGGGCGCCCTGGTGGGCCAGGTGATGAAGGAGACCAAGGGGCAGGCGAATCCCGCCGTCGTTAACCAGCTTCTGAGCCAGATGCTGGACAACTGAGCCATGGGGGTGGCGGCATGAGGCTCACGGGCTTGCTCCTGCTGACAGGTTCGCTAGCGTGCGCTCTCCTCGGCTGCCCCGGTCCGTCACAGAATCCGGCCCGGGCGTCGACGGCCCCGGCAGTTTCGGCGGAGCCGGAGCCACAGCCTGAGCCTGAGCCTGAGCCGAGGGAGCCCGTCACGCTGCTGTTCCTGGGCGACATCAACATGGGCCGGACCCTGGGCCGGAAGCTGAAGGCGGGCCAGACCGACTACCCCTTCGCCAAGCTGGCGCCCATCGTCCAGGAGGCCGACTGGGCCTGCGCCGAGCTGGAGGTCCAGGTATCCGATCTGCCCGGTACCGTGGGCGAGCCCAACAGCCTGGTGTACTGCGCGCCCGCCGTCGCTGCCGACGTGATGAAGGAAGCCGGCTTCGATGCCGTCTGGTCGGCCAACAACCACATCTGGGACTATGGCCTCAAGCCCTTCGTCGACACCATCGCCCAGCTCGACCGGGTCGGGCTGCCGTACACGGGCATCGGCGACGATCTGGAGGAGGCCTACACGCCGGTCATCGCCCAGGTCGGCGACTGGCGCATCGCCACATTCTCAGTGACCTCCATCTTCAACAGCGCCTTCGAGGGCGAGCCCGCTCGGCGTATCGCCTGGGCCGATACAGACCGCGCGACCGAGGCCATCGCCGCCGTCCGGGATGAAGTCGACTTCATCGCGGTCAACCACCACGGAGGCATCGAGAAGTCCACCCACCCCACCGACGACATCAAGGCCTTCAACCGGGCGTGCGTGGAGGCGGGGGCCGACTTGATCGTAGGCGGCCATCCCCACGTGTTCCAGGGCGGCGAGTGGTGGGAGGATGGGGCCATCTTCTACTCTCTGGGCAACTTGGTCTACTTGCAGTTCCACGCCTGGGGCGATGCGGGCCTGGGGCTTCGGGTCACCCTCACCGAGGAGGTTCCCCGGATCGAGATCCTGCCTCTCAAAGCCGGCTACCAGCCGTACCTCCTCGACGACGCGCCAAGCTACCGGCAGCGCTTCAACACCATCTCCAGCGCCTATCCCGATCCAATCCTGTGGTCCGAGGAGGGCCGGGCGACTCGGCAGAACACCGGCTCGCAAGGGGTAGACGAGGAATCCCTCTGAACCCGGGCGCCGCAGCCACGTCTGAACCTCTCGACGGCCACGCGGGGCGTGAGGAGGCGACGATGACCGGCGCCACGACGACCATGACAGCATCTCCGAGGACCGGGGTCATGGATACGACCGACTCTATGCTGGTGCGCCGTTGCCTGGAGGGCGACCTCGGCGCCTATGCCGACCTTGTGGACCGTTACAAGAACCCCGTCCACCGGTTCGTGGCACGGTCGGTCCGGAATGCCACCGATGCTGAGGATCTGACGCAGGACGTCTTCGTGCAGGCCTACGCATCCCTGGGCCGCTTTCGCTCCGACGCCGCCTTCAAGACGTGGATATTCCGCATCGCCCATAACCGGGTGATCGACTACTCCCGGCGGCAGCGGAAGCGAAGGCAGGTCGTCGCCTCGGCGCCATCGAGCCCGGAGGATGAGGATCTGTCGCCCACCGAGGATCTTCCGGGGCCCGCCCGCGACAACCCTATCACGGGACTCTGCCGGGATGAGTTGGCAGCGAGGGTCCAGGACGCGGTAGCGGGGCTATCCGACAAGCTCAGGCTGGTAGTCATACTGTACGATTTCGAGGGTCACTCCTACGAAGAGGTCGCCGCCATCGCAGGATGTCCCGTGGGAACGGTGAAGTCCAGGCTGTTCAATGCCAGGTCCGAGCTGAAGCGCAAACTATCGAGCTATATTGCGGCGAGACTTCCGGGCGAGACTCCGGATGACGATGAGGGGAGGCGCTGACCATGACCTGTGAGCGGATTCGGGCGATGATCGATGACGTGGCCCGCGACCGGGCGGCGGAACCCGAGAGGGCGGCCGTGGCCGAGCATGTCTCGGAGTGCCCCTCGTGCGCCAGGTCGCTGGAGGAAGCCCGGGCTTTGGCTTCTCTGGTCTCCCTGGCGGGTCCCACGACCGATCTGGATGACTCCTTCACCCGCGCCACCCTGAGCCGCATCCAGTCGGAGAAGGTGCGTCCCAGCGTGTGGAGCCGGATCGCCGGGCGCGTCTCGGTGCCCGCTTTGGGCGGCGTGGCCTTGGCCGCAGCGGCGTGTCTGGTGCTCGTGCTGGCCTCGCCGGCGGGGTTCCGGCACCACTCAGGCACGGGATCGAGCGTCGGAGTGGAGTCGGCGCCCGCCGTTGCCGAAGCGTCGGCGGACGAGGACCTTAATGCCCTGGAATCCCTGGATCTGGCCCAGGCCGCCGACGAGGAGACCGACCCCTTTGTGGACAGCGCCGTGGTAGAGCTCTCGCGAGCCGGGGCCAGCCGATACATGGTTGCGGGGCTGGGGCTGTGAGATGACCCGCCTGGTCGCCATACTGAGCCTATGTGGGGCCACTCTGGCCGCCGCCGCAATGGCCCGGACTCCCGATCCCCTCGATGTACTCCGCAAGGCTGCCTACCACCAGGACGACATTCCTCACCGGGGCTCCGCCGTCACCGTCGTCACCCCTCCCGACAAGGACGAGATACGGGTACCCCGTGAGGTGTACGCCGGGCGGCGCGGCCGCTACGACATTCGGGTGGATTCCCCCCCACCGATACCGCCCCACCGGATCGTGTGCGACGGGCAGCGGCAGTGGCGGGTGATGGGCGACAATGACGTGGCCTTCGTGTCAGCTCCGCTGGACTTCGAAGAGGAGCGGCGGGAGCGGATGGACCGGGTCGACAAGCTCGAGGAGTGGGCCCGGGCCAGCATCCAGCGCTCCACGCTCTGCAATCGCGGCACCTGGCTCATCAAGCTGGAGCGACGGGGCCGCGGCGACGATGATCGCTGGTACCCCATGCGGGATCTGCACATCGATCGCGAGACCTACCTGGAGCTGGGCAATACGACATATGGGCGGCATGGCAAGCCAGTCAGCCGAACCCGGTACGAGGCCCTCGCGTACCTCGGCGACGACGAGGTCGACGACAGTCGCCTCCAGTACGGGCCCGAGGACCACACCCTCATCCTGCCCGACCCCCATCGCATGGGCTGGCCGGGGCGGTACAGGGATGCCACCAAGCACGCCGACTGGCTGGTGCCCCTTCGGGAGCGTCCTGCGGAGTGGCAGCCTGCCGGCGTGGCCGTCCATCGCTATGGCCGGCAGGCCGTGGCCCAGTTCCTGTACCTGGACAAGGAGCGTCGGCAAGGGACCCCGGTGCCCATTCTTCTCTTCGAGAAGCCCAGGGGCGAGGAAGCCCCCCACCTGGACGAGTTCTACGCCCTGGACGATGTGACGACTCAGCCTCAGCGCCGCCGGCAGGCCGTGGCTTGGACCGACGGCGAGCTGGTGTACATTCTGGCCTCGGCCATGCCCCGCGACGAGCTGCTGCGGGCAGCGTGGCGTCATGTGCAGGCCGGCGATGAGCGGTAACGGCCCAGGGCCCTAGCCCCTTCGCGGCGAAGCTGCAGACCCACATTCCCTGGAAGGGGCCCACCCTTGCAACGGGCCATCCTCCCCATTCTGCTCACGCTGGCGGCGGCGACTATGGTGCCGGCAGCCCCCTTCCGGGGCCCCGTCGCGACCGACGACGGCGAGCTTCTCGGCCTGGTGGGCGCTCCCGATGGTACCGTCCATGACTGGCAGGCCGGCGACGATCCGGCCTCACTGCCCGAGCGTCCCTGGGTGATCCTATCCCCCGAGGCGCTGGAGGGTGAAGGCGGCCGCGACGCCCTGGAGGCGCTCCTGACCCGACCGTCGACCGTCGTGCTGCCTCGAGGGCTGAGCGACGCCGCAGCCCAGGCCCTGGGCTTCAAACTGTGGCACCTGCCGACCGGCGCGACGGAGCTGTGGGCCGAAGGCCCTTGGGAGGGCGACGATTGGCGTCCCCGCATCACCTCAGACATCGCGGGCGACATCCGGTCACCGGGCCCACCGGCGGAGCTGATGGAGGGCGCCGCGTACCAGCCGCTTCTCGTGGCCGGACGCGGCAGGGACGCGCCCCTTGCCGTGCTGGGCTTCGGTCTCCGGTACGTGGAGGGGCCTCGTCGGGGCTCAGCCCTGATTATCCTAGCCCGGGGCCTCGAGGATCCCCACCCACTAACCGACGCGAGCGGGATCGCCCTGGCGCGCATCGCCCAGTGGCTGGGTGCGCCCTTTGTCACCGATCCATGGCCCGACTACTCGCTCATCGAGCCGGGCGAGGCCCTCCGCCTGCCCATCCGGGTCGTCGTGCCCCATGATGAGGACCGCGACCTCCACCTGGCCGTGGTTCTGCGAGGCGCCGATGGCGTGGAGCGCGAGCGGGTGGACACCATCATCCCGCGCCGGGTTCGCGGCGAGGGTTTCCTGGACACTCTGGAGGCCATCGCTCGGTTCGAGGGTCGCCGATGGCCTCGGCCGTACCTGGTCACCGAGGTGCGGGTCTTCCACGGCCGCGAGCGACTCGCCACCGGCAGGGGGGCGGTGGTGAGCTGGGAGCCGTCGGTCCTCCTCCGTGCCCCGCGCAGCTCGGTCACGGGCAGACGCATGATCGTCTCCGAGTCGGCGGCACCCCTATTGGGCGGCCAGTGTGATCGCCCCTTCCACATCCCCGGAGGCCTTCCGGCCGACCGGCGGGACCTGCTGGCGTGGAACGATGCCTTCCGTCGGCTCGCCGACGCCGGCGCCACCGTTGTGCGCGTCGAGTCGGCCATGGCGCGAGCCTCCCAGCCGGGGGAGTTCGAGCGGCGCCTGGACGGCGCCCTCCTCATGCTCGCCGATGCCCACGGCCTGGCTTTGGAGCTTGAGCCCGCCATCAGCAGTGGACGCGTCCTTCTGCTCGACCAGATCGAGAACCCACGCATCGCGCCGAGCCTACTGTTGACGGCCGACACCCGCTCAGGTCTCTCGGCCTTGGCGGAGCTATGGCCTCGCGACCGCCTTACCCCCGCCCCCGAGCCCACGGCCGTCCCGGGCAGCGGCGCGGTGGCCCTCTCCACCGAAGGCCGCGCCCGCGCGGGGTCCCAGCCGGTACGGGTACTGGCACGGGGCGGCCGACTCGACCTGGGCACGATGCTGCACGTGGCGGCACTGGGCCTGGGCGGGTCCATGATCGCCTGCGAGGATGTAGGCGTGGCACCGGAGACCTGGGAGGAGATGCAGGCGGCCCGCCTCATCACGGCCCTCTTGCAGCCCGCCGCCCACCAGCCTGCCCTGGCCGTGGTGGCACCCGACCCCGATGCCAGCGCGCTTGCCAGAGCTCTGAGCGGCATGGCCGTGGACTGGGGCGTGTTCACCCCGGCCACCGTGGACGCCATCCCGTTGGCAACCCACGCCATTCTCGTCGAGGACGCGGCGGCCCTGAGCGAGCCGGCACGCCGGTTGCTGGAGGCCAGGGCCGAGGGGGGCGATCGCGTGCTCGCTGTGGGCCCGGCCTTCTCCCTGCAGCACGCCCGCCCGACGAGCTTTGGCCACGTCTCCCGGACCGAGAACGGCTACCTGGGATGGATCGACTCCAGCCGGCCGGGGGCGGCCGAGGAAGCGGTGGTGTGGCTCGGCGTCCCATGGCTAGTGGAGCCGGGCACCCTGCCACCCGAGCCCGTACGGGTGGTGGCTAGCGACTGCGTGAATGGGAGCTTCGTGGTCGTCTCGGTGGACAGCGCGGAGCGGCGGACGGTGACGGTCCGCTTCGGCCGGCACTCCGTGCGTCTGGGCGTTCGGCGTGACCGTCCGGGCATCGTGGCCATGGGCCCCCATGGCCCTTGGCTCGTGGGTTCGATGGGGCCGGTGTGGGTGGATGGGGCACCATGGCTCGATGTGCCGCCCGATGCGTACATCCTGCTCGCCAGCCAGCTTGGCGAGGCGCTGCCCGATGCCCGGAGCTTCCTCGGCACCGCCTTCTACAGGGGCGACCAGACCCTGGGTATCAAGCCCCGCGTATGGGAGCGGGGCGAGCCCGGCGTCACGTACCGCGTGGTCGAGTACCGTAATGGCGCCCTGCGGGAGATGGCCAGCCGCGGGGCAGACAGGGGCGAGGGCTGGATGCGGGTGCGTCTCGAGTCGCGCCACTCGGGCCTGCCCTTCGGACTGGCCCGATCGGACGACCTGCCCCAGGTCATGCTGCGGGTCGAGGCGCTCCTGAGGTAGGCGGGATCCGGTGGCTTACGCCGGGGCAGCGAGGCTGCCGAGGAAGGCTTCCGCCGAACCCAGCTCCTCCTTGGCCGTCCCAATGACCCGGTCCAGGTCGCTCTCGCGTAGCGGCAGGAGCTCCGAGAGGCGGTTCCAAGGGAGCTCCCTGGGGTAGGGGTCGCCCGCGAAGACACCGGCTCGGTTGGCGGCCTCGTTGGAGACGCTGACCAGGGACATGAGCAGCGAGTGCTCGTGGCCCCTTTCGGGCTGGTGGTGTCCAGCAGCGGCGATGGTGATCGAGAGGGGTAGGTTCCAGCGCATCAGGAGGCGCGAGCCCAGCTCGGCATGGGTGATCCCCAGCGTCTCCCTCTCCACGTCGTACAGACTCCTTGAGGGGGTCACGGAGCCGAGGCATCCCCTGTAGGGCTCGGGGCAGATCATCAGGAATGCCAGTCGCCCAACGTCGTGGAGCAGACCGGCGACGAAAACCTCCTCGGGATCGCGAAGACCGGTCACCTCGCTGATCCGGCGCGCCGTGGATGCCGTGACGAGGGCGTGGCGCCAGATCGCCTGAACCAAAGGCGGATCGGCCTGTACATCCAGGGCGTCGCGCACCGCGCATGCCAGCACCGCACTGCGCACGCGGGTGAAGCCTAGGGCCACGATGGCATCGGTGATCTTGGAGATGCCACCTCGGCGGGCGAAAACGGCGCTGTTGGCCAGCCGGAGAAGCCGGGCGGTAAGGCTCTGGTCGCGGGAGATGATGTCGCCCAGATCGGCGGCCGAGGATTCGGGGTCGGCGACGATCCGGTTCACTTCGGCCACCACGGCCGAGATTGTTGGTAAGTCCTCCAGGCCCGTTAGTATGCCCACAATCCGCTCGCGCGGGTAAACCATGCAGGCTCCGCCCTTCCCAATGCGACGTGCCAAGCCACCCACTCTCGCCTTAGTATTGCGTGGAATGAGGGCCGATTCCTACCCTTGTTTTGCCCTACCCGGGACGGGATGCCGGGGCCTCTGGCCAGAAGGTAGCTTGATTCCCTGACAGGCCTCCGGGAGGAACATCGATGCAGGCGTCCTTTGACGCTCCGTTCTCTGTACCGCTATACTCGTATTGGCTCACTCTGTAGAGTACCGCGATGTATACATCGCGAGATCATCCACCGGAAATGGCTGTGCTGCTCATTTATGGCCCTCGAGATAGGCTCTGAGGCGAAAGGCACCGTTTTCAAGATCCTCCCCAATGTGGGAGCCTTGGTTCGTTTCACCGATGGTGACGTGGGGCTCGTCCACATCTCCGAGATCGCTCACGAGTACGTCAAGGCCGTCGAGGACTACGTTCGCGAGAACGAGGAAGTCGCGGTCAAAGTGCTCGGGGTGAACGACCAGGGTCGGTACGAGCTTTCCATGAAGGCCCTCATGCCCGCGCCTGCCAACCAGGGCTCCGAACGCCGTGGCGGCCGGAGCGGCGGTGGAGGGGACCTGGACGAGAAGCTCGCCGACTTCCAAAAGCGTAGTCAGCAGCGGCTCAGCGCCGTTCGGAAACGTGAGGGGCGCCGGCAGGGCCGACGCTAGACTCCGCGGCTCGGTTTGAAGGCGAACCAACGTGCCCACTCCCCATAGGATGCCGGCGGCGCCCGCCCTGAGGACCGCCGAGCTGCTTGATTCCCACTACTTCCCCGCCAGGGGCGCTGAGGCGCGAGCCCGTTGAGGGCCGCCGCCGGCCAGACCCTTCGTATCTCGGTGGCGCGTCTGCTGCTGCTTACCG
Source organism: Armatimonadia bacterium (assembly GCA_014730065.1). Classification (GTDB taxonomy): domain Bacteria; phylum Armatimonadota; class Zipacnadia; order UBA1398; family UBA1398; genus UBA1398. The sequence continues at coordinate 11,324 of WJIW01000208.1, forward strand.
TTGTTGCAGCCCATCTGGTCGCGGGGCAGACGGCGCCCCTCGGAGCGGTCGTCGGTGTGGCTGGCGCCTGTGTCGTTGCCAACCTGCTCCTGTGGGCCGCGTGCCGCTTGGGATCCGTCCGCTATGATCCATGGGCGCCGCTGCTGGATGTGGTGGCAACGGCGGTTCTCATGTGGCTCGGAGGCGGCTACTCCAGCGGCCTCGCGCCCGTCTTCGTCCTACCCGCCCTGCTCGCCGCTTGGTCGATGACGCCGCCGCTGACCGGGGCGGTGGTGTTGCTTGCGGGTATCGCCCTTGCCGCCGTGGATGTGCCGGCCACGGTGCCCGAGGCACTCCGGTTCCTGGTCGTCTTCTCTCTGGTCGCGACCGCCGGCGGCCTGTCCCTCGCCCTGAGGGCTTCGGCTCTGCGCTCTCACCCCAACCTCGCGGCCCTCTCGGAGCTACCCACGGCTTCGCGCCGAGGCTCTTCCCTGCTATCCACCCTGGCCCAAGCCCTGGCCCGGTTCCTACGGGCCGAGACCCACGCCGTTCTCGTGCCTCGCGAGGGGGCCGGCGAGGAGGATCTGAGGCTCATTCACGCCCCCTTGGGCTTGGCCAACGTAGAGGCCGACGCGCTGGAGACCCTCGGCCGATCCGAGCTGGTCGCTGCCGCGGTCCGGTCGCGGCGAGCCGTAGTGTCAGCCCAGGCTCGGTCCGATGACCGGCTGCCCAAGGGCGCAACGGAGACCCTGGCGATACGCTCGGTGCTGGCCATGCCGGTGTACCTTACCGAGGGGCTGGAGGGCGTGATCCTCCTGGTGGCCCGCGGCCGCGACGCCTTCCACGAGGGAGACATCGCCGTCGCTCACCTGGCCATCGGCGCGGTACGGGGTGGCCTCGTGCGCCCCGAGTCGGAGCCCGTGGCGGCCATAGTTCGGGACATGCCCGAGGCGGCGGCACTGATCGACGCCGCCGGCACCATGGAGACGGCCAGCCCGGCGGGCCATGAGTTGTTCGATACCGACCCCGACCTGTGGAACCTGGCCTTGGCCGCGGCCGATACCGCCCGCGA
>WJIW01000020.1 GCA_014730065.1 Armatimonadia bacterium
GGGCGCGTTGAGCCGGCAGCGCAGAACCGGCCTCACGCCTGCATCGGGATGCTCCCTGGAGGCGAAGGACTTGATCCCGTCGGCTCCGTCGGGCAGCGCCAGCATCAGGCCATGGTTGGGTAGCCTGCCCGCTCCCCACGCGTCCACCAGGTCGGTCACGTCCCATCGCCAGACCGAGCCCGCTTCGGTGGCCGTGACCTCGGCGCTCGTGCTGACGGGTCCGGCCTGGCCTCCGGCGTCCTCCCAGTCTCGATGGACCGATCGCGCCAACCACGACGCGCCCGACTCCTCCCATGGTGCCGTCACCGCTCGCACCTCGACCGCGATGGGCTCGGAATCCCCGTAGGAGCCTACGCCCGTCAGCACGAGGGCTGCCGATTCGATGGCCGCATCGCCGGGCAGGCCCTCGATGGGGAAGCGCAGGAGAGCATGCTGCTCCTGCCACCCCGCAACGGCGGCCAGCTCGGGACCGAACCCCTTCACCGTGTCGGGGTAGAGGCTCAGGAGGCGCGTGTCGGCGATGGGCTCCAGCTCGTAGACGCCGGGCTCCGGCTGCCGCAGCCGGGGAGGCCCGGCCAGATGCAGAGGTGTGTCCTGGGGACCCGGAGGTGCCGCTCGCAGGTGGCCCGCCGCCTCGACGAACTCCGGGTAGGTGTCCGATGGCGTCACGGCATCGGGTGCCCACAGCCAGCTATCCCAGGTGTAGTCCAGCCCGCGGAGTCCGTAGTGAGTGACCACCTCGGCCAGCCACCTGGGATTGCGCCCCGCGGGAGCAACGCCCGCGTTCTCGCCCCACAGGATGGTCGGGTCGGCATGGCCCATCAGGCGCAGCTTCCGGAGGATCCGTGCCACCTCACCGGCGTTCTCCGAGCCCGTGTACTGCAGCACGCAGCCGCGCTCCAGGGCCCGGGCCATGAGCCAGTCGTTATCCATCATGAGCCGGATCGACATGGCCCCCGATGCCGTCGCCACCGCCTCCTCCCACTCGGATTCGGAGTACGCCCACCCCGGCAGATACACCACTACCTCGGCATCCTCGCCCAGATACTCCCGGGCGATCTCCAGGGTCTGGTCGATCCGCAGGCTCATGAAGTCGCGCTTGGCATCCCGGTACCACTCGAGCATATCGCGCCAGAACCGTCCCTTGGCCCAATCGGTGCCAGGTGGGGGGATGGCGACCTCATCCCATGCCTCAAAGGCCGTGTCCCACGCGGCATTGGCCTGGCGGAGGGTGGCGTACCGCGCCTCCATGGAGCGTCGGAAGTCCGCTTGGGCGGCCTCGCCGTAGCACCAGAAGCCCTCCTCCACGCCCTCCCGGGCCAGGGTCCAGTTGGCGGGGTAGATGCCCTCACCGGCGGGCCCGAGATCGGCCACTATCTCGTCGATCAGGGGCAGGACGCCCAGCTCCTCGATCCGGTCCATCTGCTTCCGGGCGAGGTCGGGCAGGATGGTATCCAGATCGGAGTGCCAGGGACCGAAGTGCCAGTCCCGAGCCCCGTGCTGATCCGTCATGGCCTCATGGGCGTGGGCCTCGGCATAGTCCGGCGGCAGTCCCAGTACGTAGAGGATCAGCTTGAGCCGGAAGGGCCGGTCGTGCAGGTGGGGCATGAAGGCCTCCCAGTCGTCCGTCGTCTCCACCCGCAGCATCTCCATACCCATAGCCTCATAGGCGTCGAGGTGGGCTTCGATGATCTCCGGCGGCAGGGAGTGGTATCCGGCGGCGATGGTCATGCACGGCACCGGCGGCTCCAGGTCGACCGGGGCCAGGCAGAGCGCCGATGCGGCGATAGCGAGTGACAGCATATGGGGGCCTCCTAAGACCGAGTAGCGCGCTTCCACGGGCCGAAGGCAATACCCTGGCCCCATCGGTCATCGATGGGGCATCCGTCGCAGGGGCGTGGGCGAAGGCCAAGAATGTACCCCGATGATGCGGCTGGGCGGCGCCGAGTTAAGCAGCGACCCGGCGCAAAGGCACCAGCCCACATCAAGGAGCGCGAGCCACATGCCCAGATACCATTGGCCCCTGACCCTTACCATGGCGATCCTGCTCACCGGGGCTGGAGAGGCGATCATGGCACAGGCATACCCGCCCGAGGCGACCCGGGACGACGTCGCCCAGCGACTCGACCAGGTCGGGCATCAGCCCCCGAGGCTAATGGCGTCCGAAGCCACCTTCCAGAAGATAAGGCAAGCCGCGAAGACGAGCCCTCGCCATGCGCGTGTCGCGGACCTGGTCATCCGCCAGGCCGACGCGCTGATGGAGGTCGAGCCCGTGGAGCGCGTCGTCACCGGCCGGCGTCTGCTCGGCGAGTCGCGCAGATGCCTGATGCGGACCTCTACCCTGGCCATGGCCTACCACCTGACGGACGATCACCGCTACGCCGTGCGGTGCCAGGACGAGATGCTGTCGGCCGCCGAGTTCTCGGACTGGAACCCCTCCCACTTCCTGGATGTGGGGGAGATGACCCTGGCCTTGGCCATCGGCTACGACTGGCTCCACGACCAGCTCGACCCCGAGGCCCGGGCGGCGATCCGTGAGGCGATCATCGAGAAGGGCCTGCGCACTTCCCAGAGGGACGACTTCCAGGGATGGGTCCGAGCCACGAACAACTGGGGGCAGGTCTGCCACGCCGGCATGGTGGCGGGCGCCCTGGCCGTGCTCGAGGACGAGCCCGATCTGGCCGCCGACATCGTGCATCGCGCACTGGTGAACTTGCCCCGGTCCATGGCGGCCTTTGCGCCCAAGGGCAGCTACCCCGAGGGCCCTGGCTACTGGGTCTATGGCACCAGCTTCAACGTCATCCTCATCGACCTGCTGGATAGCGTGGTGGGCACCGACTTCGGGCTATCGGCCGCGCCGGGGTTCGCGGAGACGGGCCAGTACGTGAACCTCATGACGGGCCCCAGCGGGCGGTACTTCAACTACGCCGATGGCGGAGACGGACGCCCCATGCTCCCGGTGCTCCACTGGTTCGCGGAGAGGTACGACCGGCCCGATTGGGTACGCCACGAGCCCGAGGCCATCGCCCGGGCCGCCGAGAGGTGGCGGCCCAGTAACGCGGCGTCGGGGGGCGATCGGCTCTTCCCACTCACCTTGCTGTGGCTGCGCGAGCATGAAGGCGACCCCGAGATCCAGATGCCCCTCCACTGGACCAGCGGCGGCTCGGTACCCGTGGCCGTCCACCGAAGCTCCTGGACCGACGCGAATGCCACCTACGTGGGCTTCAAAGCGGGCAGCCCCTCCGCCCCCCACGGCCAGATGGACGTGGGCTCCTTCGTCCTGGATGCCGACGGCGTGAGGTGGGCGTGGGACCTGGGCGCCGAGGGCTACCACGGCATCGAGTCCCGCGGCATGAACCTGTGGAGCTCCGCCCAGCATTCCGACCGATGGACCATCTTCCGCCAGAGCAACAGCGGACACAACACCTTGGTGATCGACGGCCAGCCGCAGATCGCTGCGGGCGACGCCCCCATCACCCACTTCTCGCCCGATCCCGCCTTCCCCCACTCGGTAGCCGACCTCAGCGCCGTCTACGAGGGCCAGGCCGACTCGGTGCGCCGGGGCATCGCGCTCCTGCCCTCGGGCGAAGTGCTCATCCAGGATTCCCTGACCGGACTCGAGCCCGGAAGCGTCGTTCGGTGGGGCATGATCACCCGCGGCGAACCCGGCGAGACTGGTGAGGCCATCCTGCCGCTGACCATGGATGGTGCCGAGCTGACGCTCCGCCTCCTGTCCCCGGACGCTTCGTGGGAAGTGTTCCAGACCGACCCCCCGCCCAATGAGTGGGACTCCCCCAACCCCGGCACCCGCATGGTCGGCTTCCGGGCCGAGGCCCCGGAGTCGGGCAACCTCGAGCTTGCCGTGCTGGCCACGCCGGGCAGTTGCACCGATAGCCTTGCCGGCACACTCGAGCGGATGCCCCTCGACCCAGTCGAATGAGCGCCGGCGGCCATGGCGTATGTCGTACACGGCTTCGCTCTCGAGTCGGTGCCCCTGGGCTCGAGATAGACAGGAGATCACGCCATGCGACGCGCCTTCCTCGCTCCTCTTCCGATCGTGTTTGTCCTCGCGCTGAGCGTCCCCGGCTCGGCACAGCCAGAGGAGGAACCGGAGCTAATCCCTACCCTCCGAGCCCTGACCGATCACGTCACCGGAGCCGCGCCCCTTGGCGAAGTGCAGATCCGGGAGCACGGTAAGGCCATCCAGGAGGGTATCAAGGGTATCGGCGCCTCGGCCGAGGTCGTCGAAGCGGCGATCGAGCTGGTGCGCGGCTACGACGCCAACGTCGGCGCGCTGTTCATCAACGACGCCACTAGCGGTGGAATCCCCCGGAAGCCCGAAGGGGGCCTGGAGCTCCACCGGGCCCTGCTTGCGGTGCAGCAGGGGCTTATCGATCACGCCTACACGCCCGAGAACCTGGAGCGCTTCGGGGAGATCCTCGATGGCGCCGCCTTCGGGACCTCGGCGTACTTCCCCGGCGCAGTCCCCGAGGAAGCCGATCCCGACGCGACTCACCAGGTTCAGATCAACGCCTCCCACCCGCCCGCCTGGGGCATCCCCGTCATGTACCGGGAGGATCCGGCCCGGCGACCGACGGGATGCTACCTGGCGCCCGGCGACATCGCCACCGTGACCGTCCCGCCGGAGCTAGTGGGCCAGGGCTTCAGTGTGCGTGTCGGCGCCCATTCGTGGGACCTGAGCAACAAGCCCCGCATCCTGCGCCTGGACCGGGTCTCACTCGTGTACCCCATCGATAGTGCCGACACCCCGGTGGCCAACCCCCTGGGTGGGGGTATCTACATCGAGGTGCCCTATGAGGCCGAGCAGGGAGTGATCACCATCGAGATCCGGGGCGCTGTGCGCTCGCCCTTCCTCTCGGCCCGGAGCTTCGACCAGACCACCCTCGAGGAATGGCGCGAAGTGGAGCGCCATCACCCCGGCCCCTGGGCCGACTTCGAGTCGGACAAGTTCATGATGCAGGTTCCCACGGAGTGGATCTATCAGCACGATGACCCCGTCACTCTGATGGGCGATTGGGATACGGCCCTGGACTGCGTCTCCGACCTCTTCGGCCTACCCCGCACGCGCTCCAAGACGGTGCTGTACCTCCAGGTCGACGTTGTCCTGAGGGGCGGCGCCAACTTCCCCGGCTATCCCCAGTCCAACTTCCGATACTCCCCCACCAAGCTGACGGGTGGCCGCAGTAACCACTGGATTCTGCGGGGCCCTCAGCATGGTGGCGAGATCATCTTCCACGAGCTCGGGCACAGCCAGCTCTTCACCAAGTTTCGGGGCGAGGTGGAGGCTGTCGTGAACCTGCCTTACGTGTCGGTGCTCAACAAGGGCTTTGGCGTCGATCTGGACACCGCCTTCGGCAGGTCCTTCAGCAATGAGAGCATCTCCCTCGACCAGGCCGCCATTATGTGGATGGTCACCCAGAACTTCCGTGACGGCAAGCCCATGGACATCTCCAACAGCGAGCGCAATGAGGTCCGCTACCAGCACCGGGGCTACGGCAAGTACGTGGAGGTCGTGAACTTGTTCGGCTGGGAGGCCCTGGAGGACTTCTGGCACTCGGTCCAGCTCGACTACCTCGATGGCATCGAGTACCCGCGCAACTCCGATCCCACCGACAGCCGCATCCTGCGTATGTCGCGCGCAGCGGGCGCCGACCTCACGCCCCTGATCCACTTCTGGGGGGTTCATCCCGAGGACCCGGAGGCTCTGAAGCGGCAGATGGCTGAAGCTGGCCTGCAGCCCTCACCTCTGATCCACGACCGCTTGCTCCATTACCTGACCCTAATCCCCATGAGTGGCGAGGAGTTCGCCGAGCACGCCCACACCATCTACCCCGAGGGCGTCCGCGAGGGCAACCCTCTGTACGGCGTGGGCTGGTATCACGTGTGGCTGCCCAAGTACGAGGAATCCCACGGCCGGGCCGCGCGCGCCGCACTTCAGGACATCATCGACACCTACTTCCCCGAAGGCCGACCCGAGGGCCCGTAGGTCGCCTCCCGCCACGACTGGCAAGACCGGGAAGGGCTTGATCCCATGCGGCAGATGATCGGAGTGGTAGCGGCGCTGGCGATGGCCGTCACCGCCCAAGCTCAGCAGGACGCCCAGCCGTGGCAGGTGTTCATCCTCGCTGGCCAGTCCAACATGGAGGGCAAGGGCGCCATCGAGCATCTGAACCAGCTTCTCGCCGATCCCACCACCGCCGACACCTACGCTCACCTCCTGGACGGCGACACGTGGACTCAGAGGGATGACGTCCTGATCCGCTACACCAACGGCGGAAGCATCGATCGGCGCGGCCCGCTGACGGTGGGCTACGGCAACCCGCCCGATCGCTTCGGCCCCGAGCTCGGCTTCGGGACCGTCGTGGGCGATGCGCTGAACTCGAAGGTGCTCCTCATCAAGGTGTGTTGGGGTGGGCGCAGCCTCCGCGTGGACTTCCGGCCCCCCAGCGCGGGTCCGGTGGATATCGATACCGACCGGCTGGCGGAGATGGCGGAACGGCGGGGGATCGAGGGCGATCCGTCCCAGGTGGTGGGCCACTCGTACAGGGAGCTAGTGCGCCTGGTGCGTGGCACCCTGGGCCGGCTGGACCAGCTATTCCCCACCTACGACGGCGCCGGCTACGAGGTGGCTGGCTTCGTGTGGTTCCAGGGCTGGAAGGATGTGATCGATGGCGAGCATCACGCCGAGTACGGCCCCAATCTGGCCGCCCTCCTGCGCGACCTCCGTGCCGACCTGGGCGTGCCCGACCTGCCCATGGTCATCGGCGAGCTGGGCCAGAGCGGGCTCGAGGAGCAGATCCCCGAACGATACCGGGCCAAGCACATGTCCTTCCGCACCCAACAGGAGAGCGTGGCCTTGATGCCGGAGTTCGAGGATACCGTGCGCTACGTCCCGACCAGCCCGTACATGGTGCTCGATGGCCCCGAGTTCGACGGCGGGTACCACTACCGCGGCCGCGCCGACGTCTTCTACCACATCGGCCGTGCCTTGGGCGAGGCGATGCTGGACCTCGCTCCTCCGCCGAGGCCGGGGGAGAGCTAGAGAGGGGGCGCGACGCCCGGGGGATCGATAGGCCCGAAGCCGATCCCAACCGGCCAGTCGCCAACCTCTGCCGTCAGAGCGTTACCTTCAGCACATGCACACCATCTTCGGCGAACCACCGGACGTAGTAGGTATCGGCATCCTCGCCCCACAAGGGGACCCACCTGCCGTCTCCCCGCTCACGCTCGTCCTCGGGTAGGGGCACCACGCGGAGGTCCTCACCGGACCCGCTGTCGAAGACGCGGAAGTGCGGGTCGGCGAAGTCGATCTCCCAGAGGAACACCAGGTCTCCACCGACCAACAC
>WJIW01000209.1 GCA_014730065.1 Armatimonadia bacterium
CGTCCCCACCGTGACAGCACCCAGAAGCAGAACCTGGACGGTACCCGGGATGCCCTGAGCGGCCTCTCGTCCGTGTTCTCTGTCATGGAGGCCGCGACCGATCCTGTGGGCTTCGTCCTCGGTCAGATGGGACTCGGCACCGGACTACCGAGCAAAATGCTCGACGCCATGCTGGGCAAGTTGCTGGACGCGGCCGAGGAGATCAGCAACGCACTGGGCGGCGATCCGCCGCGTGCCGACTACGACCGGACGGCGGTACCCCCGGTGCCCGAGCTTCCGCCCGTTCAGTCCGACGCGGTATCCGCTGAGCGGCTAGCGGCGACCCAGGAGCTGCTGGATTCGCTGTTGGCCCTATACGCCGACCTCAGCGCGGCCCAGATCGCCCTCGACCGGATGGGTGGTGCCGCCCAGGCCGGGGACGACGGTTGGGTCGAGGCGCAAGCCCGTGCCCTGACCCATCACAAGCGGGCGGCGGCGGCGGACATGGTACGCGTTGCGGGCGCCCTGGACGCTCTGGCGGAGGTGCTCGAAGCCGAGGACGCCGAGATGCCCGAGCTGACGGAGGACGACGTCCAAGCGGCCCGGGACGCGCTGACGGGCCCGCTCTCGGAGCGCGACCTGGCCATGGCGGAGGTCCTGGGACTGTCCGAGGAGGACATCCGGGCCCGCCGGGCCGTCCGTGCCGAGCGGCTCGCTGAGCTGGATCCTGGCGAGTCGTACCTGAGCCACCTCCGCGAGTCGGCGGAGGCCCTCAGAGCCTTGGGCGAGGGGTGGCTCACGCTGCCGGAGGTACCGGCACCGCGGGCGGGGGCAGTATCAGCTCCAGTCGGGTAGGCCCACCTCGCCGATCCAGCGGTCCAGCTCGGCGGCGAGGCGCGCCTGGCCCTCGGCCCAGTCGGGATCGCCGGCGAGATTGCGCAGCTCGTCGGGGTCGCTGTGCAGATCGTACAGCTCCTCCGGTGGCCGCTCATGGGTCGACATGAGCCGCTCGTACTGGAGCGGGAACTCGTCCCTCGCCGCCAGGGTGGCCGGGTAGGTGCGGTTGAACCACGGGTCGCCCGAGGTATCGAGGTCGGCGGGGAACTCGTACCGCTTCTCGGGCATCAGGTTGCGGATGTACTTCAGGCGGCCGTCGCTCACCGAGCGCGACGGGTAGAGCTGGGTCGTCAGCGGAAGCCCGTGGGAGTTGTGCTCCGCGAATACGTGCTGGCGGCCCAGGGATTCGTTCTCCCCCCGCACCAGAGGCATGAGGCTGGTACCCTCCACGCCGGCGGGAGTCTCCATACCCCACATCTCGCAGAGGGTGGGCAGCACATCGATCAGGTTGGCGGGCTCCGCCGAGAGAATGGACTCGCTCCCCCCGGGCGGCCGCACGATCATCGGGATGCGGATCCCCGCCTCATATGTGGTCGCCTTGGCTCGCTGGAAGGGCGGGCCCTGGTCGGCGGCCATGATGACCCACGCATCCTCCAGCCGGCCCATGTCCTCAAGGGTCTGCAGCGTGGCGCCCGCACAGGCATCCGAGACCTGAACCGTCGAGAGGTAATGCGCCCAATCCTCCCGCACGGCCGGGACATCGGGCAGGGACGCGGGCACCTCCGCCATCGCCGGGTCGACGTAGGGTAGGCCCATCTCGGGGGGGATGGGGCGGAAGGGCCGGTGGGTGGTGCCGATGTTGGCCAGCAGGAAGAAGGGCTCCGAGTCGTCGGTCCCCTCCAGGAACTGCCGGGTGGCCCGGGCCCGGTGCTTGGGGATGGCCGCGGTGGGGAGCTTCCAGTCGAACCGGTACTTCCAGGGCGGAGACAGATGGAACTTCTCCATGATCCCCGAGCGAATCCCCTCGGCCCGCAGCATCTCTACCAGGGTCGGCACGTCCTCATGGGTCCCGACGGTGTCCACCTTGGTCGACTCGCGCGTGAACTGGACCGGGGGGTCGGCGAGGGTGGGGGCCACCACATTGCGCCATAGCCCGTTGGATGACGGGTACCGGCCGGTCAGGAGGGCCGCTCGGCTGGGCGAGCACGACGCACAGGGCGCGTACGCGTTGGTGAACAGCGTGCCGCTGCCGGCCAGGTCGTCGAAGTGGGGCGTCCGGAGTCCCAACGTGCCCAGGCAGCCCATATGGGGGCCATGGTCATCGGTGAAGAGGACCAGTACGCTCGGTCTGCGATCCCCCGGCTGAGCCCACGCCTTGGCCGCCAGCCCCGTCGCCGCAAGGGTCGCGGCGCCCTTCACGAAGTCGCGTCGGTCCATTCCCTGCATCATCTCACCCTATTCGTAGAGCGTCCGACCAAGCTAGGAATTGGATGCCCACGCCCAGCGGGCCTCCCAGAGAATGGAGGCCAACCTACGCGGTGCATGTGAGATTCGGCCCGTTTGGGGGAACATGTATAACGGAGACTGGCGTGCTACGGACGTGGATCGACCTGCCAGACTCCCAGAGGAGCCCAGTCGTCAGAGACGGGGCGGGGTCTCCGGCACTCACGGTGTCACCGACGGGGGTGTGGGTGCCCGCTGACACGGAGATCCAGGCCGCGCATGCCTTGGCCAGGCAACGCCCGCCGACTTCCCCGCTCTGGCCGCCCCCAAGCAGCGCCCTAGCCCGCACCGGCGCCCGCCGACGCGGGCTAGGGGCGTACCTCTCGGGCTGCGTTATCTCCCGCCCAGTCGCCGAATCCACCCTTCGGGCACCGGATTGCCACCGCCGATGGATCGAGAAGGTATCTTCTAACCTGCACTCACTTCGGCCGATTCGGCGTGCCTCGGTCGCGCCACATGCGGCCCATCAAGAGGAGCAGAGCAGATGATACGTCCCAAGCCCGTCGGCGCAGCCTTGCTCGCGCTAGCGGCCTTCACCATGGCCGCTGGATGCGCGGGCGGTCCATCGAGTCCGGTCATCGCTGTTACCCCTTCCACGCTGGACTTCCCGACGGGGACCAGCACCGCCGAAGTGACCATCGCGAATACGCAGACGGGTAGCGGCACGCTGGAATGGACCGTGACCACGCCCGATGCTGCCCCATGGCTCTCGGCCAGCCCGGCCTCGGGCGAGGGGCCGGGCACGGTCACCGTCACTGTGGATCGCACGGGCCTGTCCAACGGCCAGCAGACGAGCACGGTGACCATCAGCTCCAATGGTGGCGATGACGTGACCGTTGGGGTGACCATGACCGTCCCACCGGGCGATGCGAATGTCGTGGTCCAGTCCACGGAGGAGGATGATCCGCGATGACGCGTCGCCACCTGCTCACATCAGCTCTGCTTGCACTGCTCGCGGCGCTCTGGCTGTCGTCGTGCGCGACGGGTCCCGGCTCGGACCCAGGCCCGGAGGGATCCGATCCCCCGGCAACTGCCAGCGCCACGGTGAGGATCGCTTGGCCCACGGACGAGGCCGAGGCCCGGCTCATCCCCGCCGCCAGCCAGTCGGTGAAGATCCGGGCCCTGGACTCCACGGGCACCGATGTGGGGAACTCCCCCGTGGTTGTGGCCAAGCCCGCGGGTGGAGGACAGGCCACCGGTACCCTGGAGGACATCCCCGTGGGCGACGTGACGGTGGTCGCCACGGCCCATAGCGATACCGCGGGCGCCGTGGACCCGCCCCAGGCCAAGGCCCAGCAGACGGTGACCTTCACCCAGGGTCACAACGCCGACATCAGCTTGACCCTCGCCTCTACCGTGGCGACGGTAGAGCTGACCCCCGCCACCAGCGACCTGACCGTGGGAGGCACCGCGACACTGACGGCCACCGCCAAGGACGCCGACGGCGCCACCGTTCTGGTCTCCTCCACGTGGACCTGGTCCAGCAGCGACACCGCCGTCGCCACCGTGAGCGCCGGCGTGGTTACGGGGGTGGGTGTAGGCACTGCGACGATCACGGCTGCCGACTCCGAGTCGGGCAAGTCGGCGACCGCCCAGGTAACGGTGGCTCTTGCGGCGCCCGCCTCGCTTACCTTCCAGAGCCGCCTGGGCAAGAGCAGCGATGGCCGGGTTAGGGACCCACGAGGGTTGGCCCTCGATGGCTCGGGGAATCTCTACGTCGTCGATAGGGAGAACGATCGCGTCCAGGTGTTCTCGTCCAATGGCGACTTCTCCAGGAAGATGGGCTCCGAGGGCTCGGGCGACGGGCAGCTCGATGATGCCACCCAGGTCGCCGTGGATTCCAGTGGCCACACCTATGTTAGCGACTACGGAGCTGACCGAGTGGTGGTCTTCGATGCCTCGGGCTCCTTCCTTCGGAGCTGGGGCTCCAACGGCACGGGCGATGGCCAGTTCGGTGGTCCCCGGGGCATCGCGGTCAGCACTTCCGGCAAGGTCTACGTGGCCGATGAGGGCAACAACCGGGTTCAGGTCTTCGACACCAGTGGGGCCTTCCAGAGCTCCTTCGGCACCAGCGGCACCGGCGACGGCCAGTTCTCGGGGCCCGTCGATGTGGAGCTGGACGGCTCGGGCAATGTATACGTGGCTGACCAGTTCAACAACCGGATCCAGGTGTTCAATGCCAGCGGTACCTTCGCCCGGAAGTTCGGGAGCGCCGGGACGGGTGATGGTCAGCTCGACGGCCCCAGCGGCCTGGACGTAGACGGCTCAGGAAACGTCTATGTAGCCGATCAGGGCAACCACCGCATTCAGGTCTTCGACTCGTCGGGCGCCTTCGTGCGGCAGTGGGGTACCTACGGAAGCGCCGACGGGGAGCTCAACAACCCCTGGGACGTGCAGGTCGCGGGCGCCGGGAATGTGTACGTGGCCGATTCATCGAACAACCGTCTGCAGCGCTTCGACCCGACTGGCACCCACTACGAGACCTTCGGCCTGTGGACCACGGGCAACGGTGACTTCGACCAGCCCTTCGGCGTCGGCGTCGGACCCTCGGATGGCATCGTCGTCGCCGACTCTGTCAACCACCGCCTCCAGCGCTTCACCGCTAGCGGTGCCTTCCGGGACACAATCGGCTCAGCGGGCTCGGCCGCCGGTGAGCTAGGCTATCCCCTCGGGGTCGCCATCGACTCCTCAGGCAACATGTTCGTGGCCGACTACGGCAACGCCCGGGTCCAGGTGTTCGATTCATCGGGCGCCCATGTGCGCATGTGGGGCTCGAACGGAACGGCGCAGGGCGAGTTCGCGAGCGTGTGCGGTGTCGCCCTATCCGGGAACCAGTGCTACACCGGCGAGATGGTGGGCAACCGCGTCCAGGTGTTCGATACCTCCGGTACCTTCGTCCGCACCTGGGGTGGGTCGGGCACGGGTGATGGGCAGTTCCAGGCCCTGCTGGGGCTGGCGTTCGACGGCTCAGGCAACCTCTGGGCCGTGGAGCGCGAGGGCGCGCGCGTTCAGGCCTTCCAGCCCGACGGCACCTTCATTCGGAAGTTCGGCACCCAGGGTGCCGGCGACGGTCAGCTCCGGGACGCATCGGGCATTGCCGTCGATGCCTCGGGCTACATCTTCGTCGCCGATACAGCCAACGACCGGCTCCAGATGTTCCAGTCCGATGGCACCCACGTCCTGACCAAGAGCACCCTCGCCGACGGCATGGCGAATCCCCGGGGCGTGGCCCTGAGTGCCGATGGAAGCAAGCTATACGTGGTCGGCGGGCCAGGGGATGCCATGGTCTATGCCATCACCCGCTGAGCCGAGACACCGCGGCCAGTCCGTACATGAGTCGGGGCCCGGTAGCTACTCCGGGCCCCGCTCGCATCGTGACGTCGACGCTTCGCCCTACCCCACGACCTTGCGGATCGCCGCGGCGATGTTATCGGCGTCGGGGAGGGCTGCCTTCTCCAGGGGCTCGGAGTAGGGGAGGGGACACGGCACGGCGCAGACGCGCTTGGGGGGCGCCTTAAGCAGGTCCAGGTGGTTCTCGGCGATCTGGGCGATGATCTCGCCACCCACGCCGCAGAAGGCATGGGATTCGTGGGCGATGACCAGCCGGCCCGTCTTGCCGAGAGACTCGAGGATGCAGTCCAGATCCAGGGGGCGGAGGGTTAGGGGGTCGATGACCTCCACGCTCACGCCTTCCTCGTCCTGGAGCCTCTCCGCCGCCTCTAGCGCCCATAGGAGCGTACGGGACCAGGAGACGAGGGTGACATCCGATCCCTGGCGCTTCACGTCGGCCTTGCCGAGAGGAAGCGTCTCCTCCTCCTTGGGCATGGGGCCCCGGTGGGTGTAGTGGCTCTTGTGCTCCAGGAAGACGACTGGGTTATCGTCACGGATGGCCGTCTTGAGCAGTGCCCGCGCGTCGCGGGGCATGCACGGGCAGACCACCTTGAGCCCGGGGATGTGGCAGAACCACGCCTCGATGTTCTGGGAGTGCTGAGCGGCATAGCCCGAGCCGCCGCCTCCCGGTGAGCGGAAGACCGCGGGCACCTTGAACTGGCCGCCGCTCATGTAGCGCCACTTGGCCGCCTGGTTGGCGATGGCGTCGGAGGCGTGCATGAGGAAGTCGGCGTACATGATCTCCACTACGGGCCTCATGCCCAGGATCGCCGATCCCACGGCGAGCCCGGCGATGGCCATCTCGGAGATGGGCGCGTCCCGTACCCGCTCCTTGCCGAACTCCCTCTGAAGCCCCGTGGTGGCGCCGTACACGCCGCCATAGACGCCGATGTCCTGGCCCCACAGGATGACGGACTCGTCCCGCTTCATCTCCTCGCGAAGAGCGGTTCGGATGGCCTGGGCGAAGACAACCTCGCGGCCCTGGTCACTCATCGCAGGTCACCTCCGACTCGGCCCACAGGCCCTCGGTCAGCTTCTCGGGGTCGGGCCACGGCCCATTGAGGGCGCGCTGGAAGGCGGCCTCGACCTCTTCCTTGATCTCCAGCCGGATGTCCACGGCCTTCTCGGGGTCGACGAGGCAGTCCTCGAGGAACTCGCGCTCAACGAAGTGGACGGGGTCCTTCTCCCGAAGCACCTCGATGGCCTCATCCTTGGGCCGGTACTGCTCGCTGTCGGCGGTGTGGTGGCCAACGAACCGGTAGGTGTCGAAGACGAGGAGCGCGGGGCGACCCGTGCGCCGGGTCTTGCCGAAGCTCGCCCGGCAGTACTCGTACACCTCCAGCACATTCATGCCATCGAGCCGGAGCCCTTCCATGCCGTACGCCGCCGCCCGCTCGTGCAGATCCTCGTCGGCCATGGCGGTGGCCTCGGGCACGGAGATGGCGTACTGGTTGTCCTCACAGATGAAGACCACGGGCAGATCCCAGAGGGCGGCCATGTTGAATGCCTCATGACAGGCGCCCGTGTTGAGGGCACCCTCGCCGAAGAAGGCGACGACGATGCCCGGCTTACCCTGCATCTTCAGGGCCAGGGCCGAGCCCGCGGCCATAGGGATGTTCGAGCCCACAACCGGATTCGCGCCCAGGATCCGCAGGCTGGCGTCCGCCAGGTGCATGCTCCCGCCTCGGCCGTGGCAGACGCCCGTGGTCCGCCCCATGATCTCAGCGAAGGCGGCCTCCATGTCCATGCCCCGCGCCAGGGTATGCCCGTGACTGCGGTGGGTCGTGTAGAGGTAATCCTCGGCCTCCATGGCGTGGATGGCCCCCACGGCCACGGCTTCCTGACCGATGCACAGGTGGGATGACCCCCGAAAGAGCTTGTTGGGGAGCATGTAGTTGAGGATCTTCTCCTCGAAGTACCGGATCCGCAGCATGTCCTTGTAGTAATGCAGAAGCTGCTCGATGCGCTCCGGCTGCATGGCTGACTCCTCTCGGAGCGCCCCCGGAAGGGCGCGTTGGCCGATCTCCGTGGGGTGTGCTCGGTCGGTCGCCATCACCCCCCGGAGAACCCGAGAAAGGGTAATGGATACCGCGTCGAAAAGGAAGGGCTGAGGGCACGCCGCTCAGGAATCTGCCCCCTTCGACCGAATACCCCAGTAGAGCCCCCGCCCCGCCGGGTGCTCGGGGAGGCCAGCCATGCGTGTGATTCTCTTCGCCATTGCGCTGTCGACGCCCGTGTGGGCCAGTCCGTGGACCGTGGTCGGCGAGGTGGTCGATGGCGACACGGGGGTGCCGCTGTCGGGGGTCGAGGTGCAGCTCATCGTGCCGGGCGCCGTCCGGGCTACGGCCAGCACCGACGCCGGCGGCAGCTTCATCCTCGAGACGCAGACCAGCGCCGACTGCCTGTCGGTCCTCGTGCCCGCCACCGGACCCTACCGGGCCGTGTCGGTGCCCATGGTGTGCGACGGCGACGGACTCTCCATCGCTCTCTACCGCAAGCCCTTCGCCGTCCGGGGCCGGGCCTTCGACCGAATGTTGGGGCGGCCCATCCCCTACCTGAAAGTAACCCTCGGCCGGGGTGCGGAGCCTCTGCAAGATACTCTGACCGGCGCCGATGGCAGCTTCAGGTTCGAGTTGCCGGGCGCGGCCCTGACCTCCCCCGAAGCCTACCAGGCCTTCGTCGATGAGCTGTGGCTCTCCGCCGACACCACCGACTACCTTCCCCACGTCGAGCGCGATCTGGTGCCGGCTCCGGGCGATCCCCGGACCATCCGCGCCGACCTGCTCCTGGCGCCCCAGAGGGGGCTGATCCGGGTGGAGTGCGGCGACGCCTTCAGCCGCACGCCCCTTCGCAGCGTACGGCTGCGCATGGCGGGCAGGCTGGGGCAGGGCTGGACCGAGACTCGGTCAGACGGCGGCGGCGCCGCCGTCTTCGAGGTGCCGGTGTGGGAGCGCAGTGATGTGCCCTTCGAGGAGAACCGGCTCCGCTCGGACTACTTCGTGGAGTGCATCGACGAACGGTATGACCGGATCCGTGCCCGGAGTCTGATGGTGCCGCCGGGAGTGGCCGAGACGCCCGGGCTAGTGGTTGTGCTATCTCTGGTGGAGTCCGATGAAGCCCTGATCCCCGATGAGCTGGTGGAGGGCGTGGGGCTGGAGCGCCGCTCGAGCTACAGCGTGATCCGCTTGGACCCTGCGGAGGCGCCGCCCACCCAGGCCCGAGCCACAGAGGATGGGGGGACGGCCGAGCTGGAGGCCGAGCTACGGATCCTCAGGGCCCAGGTGGCTGAGCTGGAGGAGCGGCTCTCGGCGCCGCGCTCGCCGGTCGCATGGACTGGGCAGTGAGACGCAAAACGGGCCGAGCCCCAAGGGCCCGGCCCGCGGAATCGCGCCAGTCTGGCAGGTCTAGTACTCCTTGCCGATCTGCTTGGAGAGCTCCTTCAGGAAGTCCTTAACGGCGTCGACCTGGGCATCGGACGTGCCCTGGGCGACGACCTTGGCATGGACCTTGCCGCGGTGGACGTGCCCGACGACGACGCTGGAGGTCTTCTTGTACTTGGCGCCCTCGCGCACTCCGCCGACCGAGCTCCAGCCCGAGCCCTCGGTCTCGTCGTTGAAGAAGCCCTTGGCATTGGACGAGGTATCGAACTCGTTAGCGTAGACGTTGATGCGGCGGCTGTCGTTCTTGTAGTTCTGGGTGCAGGCCGCCTCCATGCCGTCCTCGAGGAGCTTCTCATAGCCGCCGTTGTAGATGTCGGCGATGCCGTGGCCTGAGCCGTACTTGTAGCTCGAGGAAACGGCGTCCCATCCGCTGACCTCGCCCGACTTGGGCAGGGTCTTGCCCAGCTTGGTGTCGCTGGGACCAGCGATGGCAACGGCGACGATCAGTGCGACGGCCGTTAGCGTGAATATAGCGAGCTTGGTTCTCATTCTGGAAACATGCCTCCCGTGATGCTCTCGTTGGGGCTCCACTCTGGCGGAGCCGTCAGGCCAGCTCGTGCTGGCGGTGAGCCCAGTTCGGCGGGTCCTCAGCTCTCGGTGCTGGCAACGGCCTCCTCGGGCTGATCCGATGTCTCGGCCGACGCCGGCTCCTCGGCGGGCTTGCTGGTGGCCTTGCTGGTGCTAGTCTTGCCTTTGCTCTTGGGGCTATCGGCGGTCTCGATGTCGTCCATGATCTCCCGCGAGGCCTTGCGGAACTCCTTGACACCCTCGCCCATACCGCGGAGCAGCTCCGGCAGCTTGCGAGCCCCGAAGAGCAGCAGCAGGACCAAGATGATGATGAGTACCTCGGGAGTACCCAAAGGACCTAGAAATGCCAGCATCTGATTCATCTCCCGACTTCCGGCCGAGGCGAACCGACCCAATGCGGTCGGCCGACCCGCAGCACCGGACTCGTACGTACGACGCACTTGCAGCCCCGGGGTTCCCCAGCCACGCCGGGGGCCTCCGAGACCGTACTCCGATCATTCTACGACACGTCCCCGTCCGAGGCCAAACCCAATGGCCCGACCACGATTCGATCCAGCAGAATCTCGGCGTCCTCACGCTCGATGTAGCCGGGCCCGAAGACCTGGGCGTTGGCTGTGCCGCACGCGGCGGCTAGCGCCAACCGGCCGGATAGGTGCCGGCCTTCCAGCAGCCCGGCCACGTACCCGGCGGCGAAGGCATCGCCCGAGGCAACAGCGCTCAGGATCTCCGGCGGCTCGGCCATGTGGACGCGCAGGCATTCATTGGCCGTTACGCCCACCGCTCCCTCTTCACCCAGGGTCACCAGCACCGTGTCGATGTGCTGGCAGGCCAGCTCCTTGGCCGCCTCCGCGGCATCGGCGGCACCGTCGACCTGCCGGCCGAGGAGGGTGCCCAGCTCCTTCTCGTTGGGCTTGAGCACCGTGGGGCCCGCTCCGGCGGCGCCCAGAAGCCAGTTCCGGCTGGCATCGAGCATCACGGGAACTCCGTGCTCGTGGCAGGTGGCGATCATCCGGGCGTATATGTCGTCGGGAGCGCCCGGTGGGGCCGATCCGGCGATGACGCAGTACCGGGAGCCGGGCAGCATCTCGCCGAAGGCCTCGAGGGCGCCGCCGACGACGTCGGCATCGATGGTCGGGCCCGCTTCATTGACTTCGGTGTGGACCCCAGTAGCGGGATCCATGATGGTGGTCGCCAGCCGGCTCTCGCCCCGGGGCGCCCGGATCATGCGATGGGGGATCCCCTCGGCGTCGAGACTCTCCTCCATGAAGCGTCCCGCGTGCCCCGCGGAGATGCCCAGAACGCGGGCCTCATGGCCCAGTCGCCGGAGCACCCGGGCGAAATTGACGGCCTTTCCGCCGACGCAGTGGAGTGTCCGGGAGGGACGCCGGGCGCCGTGGAGGTCGAAGCCGGGCACCTCGTAGACCTTGTCGGGCCCGGGGTTGAGACAGACGGCGAGTACGATGGCGGCTCACTCCTTGCGCGCGGTCATTCGCCCTCCAGGGCTTCCCCGCCGCCTCGGTACCGGTGGGTGAGACCGACGGGGCCCAGGATGTCCATATCGTACCCCGGCCGGTCGAGGTACTCCACGACTTGCTCGAAGACGATATCGGGCCAGCGGGTATTGGCCACCTCGAAGACCCAAGCGTCGGCATCCCGGCCCAGGGGGAACCCGCCGATGCCGGGGAGTGAGATCTCACCATTGAAGTAGGGCGCGTAGGCCGTGAGGCTCGGCCTGAGCCCCCGCCCGTCGCGCTGCCAGTTGTACAGGTCCACGCCGTGGTGTCGGGCGATCTCCGCGACGTAGACATACGTCTTGATTCGCCTCAGGGCCACGAAGACATCCTCGCCCCGGTAGCGACTGCCGGCCCCGACTTCGGGGTTCACCTTCCCGCCCTTCTCGAAGAGCAGGTACATCATGCTCTGGAAGGTGTCTTGGTTCTCGGTCTCGCCCCAGACGAAGTTGCGGTCCTCGGGCTTGCCCGCGACCACCGACGCCGCGGCGATCAGCGTCATGTTCCAACCCGTCGTGTCGGCGGTTCCGGTGGTGTAGTGACGGAGTTTGCATTGCTCGGAGATGGCTCCGGCCCACTCGGCCATGGCCTGCTCCAGCTCGTCGGTGCGGGCCTCGCTTCCCGCGATGAGATCGAAGCCATAGAACATGGCCGGGAGGGTCGAGTCGAAGGCCTCCACGCCGGGGCTTGGCCGGTCGAAGGGCCATAGAGGCTCCATGGACTCGACCCATGCCCGCACGAACTGGGCGGCCTTGCGCGCGAACCGCTCGTCGCCGGTGAAAGCGTAGGCCAGGCCCAGGTCACGCACGATATGGCTGTCCCGGTGCATGCGCTGGGGGTGGGAGAGCTCGGCTTCGGTCCCCAAGTGGCCGATGGGATCGGTGTAGAGGTATCGTCCCTCCACGGGTTGTGGATCCAAGTCCAGGAACCCCTCGGCGTCGGCATGCAGGGCATGGAACACCGAGGTCCACGGCTCGTCGCCGGCATCGATGCGGGAGCGGATCTCGGCGATCTCATCGGGTCCCAGAAACATGGAGGGCTGGTCGGCCGAGGCAGGCCCCGTCGCGGCGGCAATAGACGTAAGCATGGCCATGGCCGTCAAGGTAGGGGACCTCATGTCGGCTGGTCTCCCTTCGGAGCCCGCCACGGCTTCATGTACCACGCGGCGATCCCGCCGGCGACCACTGTCCATCCCACCATCGAGGCCCCGAGAAGGCTGGGTGTCACGCCCTTGGCCACGGTGATCCCCAAGAAGGTAACGCTCTCCGACCCCGGGCTGATGAACTCGGGCAGGGCGCCGAAGGCCAGCAGGAGCGGGAATACGTACCCGAACAGCCCGCCCACCAGGCACCAACCCAGTAGCTTCAGCCAGGGATACAACGACCGCACAGCAAGACCTCCAACTTCAGGTTCCACGGGAATCCGACTCGGGACCTCCTTGTCACCGCCGACTTTCCCAGGCCTACGGCACCGCGTGAGCGAAGGGGCAAGATAGGAGGTGGCACCCATGGAAGCCATCGAGTGCCTGCGAACTCGCCGGTCCATACGGCAGTATGACGACCGGCCGGTGTCCCGGGATCAGATCGAGACCATCGTGGACTGCGGCCGGCTCGCGCCAACGGGCCGCAACGAGCAGCCATGGGAATTCGTGGTGATCACCGATGCCGATCTCAGGGCTCGCCTGGCCGAGATCACCGATTTCGGTCCCTTCATCGCCACAGCTCCCGTCTGCGTCGTGGTGCTCTGCCAGGATACCAAGTACTACATCGAGGACGGATCGGCGGCCCTCACCAACATGCTCAACGCCGCCCATGCGCTGGGCCTCGGCTCCTGCTGGGTCGCCGGCGACAAGAAGGCTTACGCCGCTCAGATCCGGGAGCTGGCCGGCGCGCCCGACGGCTACCTGCTGGTGGGCCTCATGTCCCTCGGCTACGCCGCCAGCGGAACGAGTGCGTCCAAGAGACCTCTAAAGGAAGTGTTGCATTGGGAGGCGCTCGGAGGCACCGCGAAAAAGACGGACGAGGAGTAAACCTCCCGAACAGCAGTTCGTCCTATGTAATGATATGAAGACAGAAACATACCGTTGCCCTCCGCGGGGAGGCGGTTTCACGTTCATAAGCCAGAGGAAGGTGAAGATCGAATGCAAGATCGAGCACGGAGAATCGTGAGCACCATAGGAGTAGGCCTGCTGGTTCTCGCAGGCTCCATAGGAGGCGGCTTCCTGTTCCAGGCAACCATGGCCCCCACTTCGGCCGTAGCCCAGGATCCAGGTCCCGTCATGGCGGAGACGCCGCCGTCCTTCGCGGCCCTGGCCGACGAAGTGCAGAGCAAGGTGGTGGCCATCGGCACCAAGACCATCGGCCGGCCACCCATGGCCATGGGGCCCGGGCAGCCAGGGCAGCCCGGACCGAACATGCCCTTCGGCCCCGGCATCCCCGAGGACTTCTTCGGTGAGGGCCTCGAGGAGTTCTTTGGCGACGACATGGGCATGATGATGCAGGGCGACGAGTTCACCATACAGACGCCCGAGGGTGAGTTCCGCGGCACCAAGGACGAGAACGGCCAGTGGTGGCTCGAGACGCCCGATGGCGAGAAGAAGAAGTGGGACGGCCCGGGCTCGGGCAACCTGCCCTTCTTCAACTTCGGCCCCCAGGGCAACGGTGCGCCCGAGCAGCCCGAGGCCGCCCCTCAGCTCGAGTACCCCATGTCCGTGGGCTCGGGTGTGCTCATCTCCCCCGAGGGCCACGTCATCACGAACAGCCACGTGGTTCAGGCCCTGAAGGAGATCAACCCCGACGACATCTGGGTCGTCCTCTACGATGAGGAAGCCGTGCCCGCCCGGATCATCGGCGAGGACGAGGAGACCGACGTAGCGGTTCTCAAGGTCGACGTGGACTACCCGCTGCCCTTCTCCAGCTTCGGCGACTCCGACAACGTCCACATCGGTGACTGGCTCATGGCCGTGGGGCATCCCTTCGGCTTGGAGCATACCTTCACCACGGGCATCCTGTCGGCCCGGGGTCGGCATCTGGGCAAGACGTACGACCAGTACCTCCAGACCGACGCCATGATCCACCCCGGCAACTCGGGTGGACCGCTCTACGACATGAATGGCGACATCATCGGCATCAACACCGCCATCGCCACCAATAGCCCGATGCGTCCCGTGGGCCAGGGAATCGGCTTCGCCATCCCGTCCAATGTGGCCAGCGACATCGTACAGCGGCTCATCGACGAGGGCCAGATCGTTCGCGGATACATCGGCGTGAGCCTAGGCAGCGGACCCCAGGAAGCGGCGGCGCGGCCGTACGACTACGGCGCACTGCTTCGTGAGGTTCGGCCCGGCCAGCCCGCCGCGGGCGCCGGCCTCCAGGAGGGCGATGTGATCATCTCCTGGGGTACCGAGCGCGTCGAGCGGGCCGAGGACCTGATCCGCATGGCCTCCCAGGCCAAGCCGGGCCAGCAGGTCACCATCGAGTACGTGCGCGATGGCGAGATCAGCGAAGCGACCATCACCGTCACCGAGCGGCCCTCGCTGGAGGAGCTAATGGCTCCGTAGGGCCCGAGCTGAGATGAAGGAAGGCAGAGGGGAGCCCCGCCTGGGGCTCCCCTTTTCTCGTGGGTGCCGAGGCGGAGGTCACCCTTGGGCGCCGGCGAATCGCGGCCGGGGAGGGAGATGGCCCCATGACACCCAGGGAGCGCATGGCTGTGGCGATGGAGGGCGGAGTACCCGACCGGGTGCCCGTGATGTGCCAGCTATCCATCGGCCACATGGTTCTCGTTACCGGCTCCAACCCAATGGAGCTGTGGCATGACCCGGAGGTCTACGCCGACGCCTTGTTCGACATTCGGCAGCGCTACGGATTCGACGGCATTCTGGTGAGCGTGCCCGGTAGCGATCCGTCTTGGCGCGACAAGCTCGAGGCCACCGAGGAGCGGCCCGACTGCATCCTCGCCACGTACCGCGAGCCCCTCGAGAACCACTCCCCATACCCCATCGGGCTTCGCACCGTGTACCCCTTGGATGACCTGCCCCGGGCCCTCGACGCCTCGCCGCCGCCCCCTCCGGGGGAGGTGGATCCCTCCGATGTGGAGACCCTCGCGAGCGTTCCCGACTGGATGCTCGATCCGCTCCGTGTGGTGATCGACCGGTCGGACGGCCGGTACTCCATCCATGGGGAGACCTTCTCGCCCTTCGATACGCTGGTCAACGTGGCGGGCATCGAGGGCGGGATGATCGCCCTGGTGGACGAGCCCGCCTGGTGCCACCGGATCCTCGACGTGGGGGTGGAGTACGGCGCCAACTGGGGCATCGCCCAGGCCAGGGCGGGCATCGACGCCCTCAAGATCTCCTCACCGTACGTTGGCGGCGGACTGCTGGGGCTCAAACGTTACGTCGAGTTCGTGCAGCCGTACGAGACACGCATGGTCCAGCGCATCAAGGCGGCTCGCGACCTTCCCATCTACACCCATACCTGTGGAGCCATCGGCGACCGCCTGGAGCTGATGGCCGAATCGGGCATCGATGGCATTGAGTGTCTCGATCCCCCGCCCCTCGGGAACGTGGAGCTGGCCGATGCCAAGCGGCGCGTGGGCTCGCGGCTCTTTATCAAGGGGAACATCGACTCGGTCAACGCTCTGCTCCCGGGCGACATGGAGCGGATCGACGCCGCGGCCCGGGCCTGTCTGGAGGCTGGCGCTCCCGGCGGCGGGTTCATCCTCTCAACGGCCTGCTCGGTCTCGCCCCGGGTGCCGCCTTCAGCCGTGGCCCGGCTAGCCGAGATCGCTCGGGGCCAGACGTAAACCCATTGGGCGCGGCGGGCGTAACCGATGTTGCGGCCGGACAGGCCAAATGTTATAAAACCTCCTGGACAGGCGAATTGTTCAAATCATGTTTCTCATGTATCTCATACATGAGCCCTGGAGGTCGGCGATTATTGGCGTGTTCAGGCGGAGGAGAGGGCTCGGGCCCCCACTCGAACTTCCATGGATCGGTGACGGTGGGCGAGCGAGGCCAAGTGGTGATCCCGGCGGCCATCCGGCGGGAGCTGAATATCGAGTCCGGTGAGCGGCTACTGGTGTTCCGGCATCCTTTCGATGGGGCGATCGTGCTATCGAAGATCGATGCCTTCGCGGATTTCCTGAACCAGAACCTGCTGCTGCTGGAGCGGGCGCGACAGGATATCGATTCGGGGGAGGGCGATGATGAAGGCGCCGAGCCCTCGGAGGAATAGAGGGAGTGAGCCGCCCATGACGGGTGCTCCGAGGCGGGTCGGCGTTGTGCTGACCAGCCTCTTGGTCTGTTTGGCTGTGCTTCCGGCCCGAGGCCAGATCGAGGCCGTCAGTGCCCGGGGCATGACGGTGGAGGAAGCCGTGGGGTTCGCCTTGGACAACCATCCGGCGCTGGCGGCGGCCGAACAAGGGGTTGTCGCCGAAGAGGCGGGCTTCCTTCAGGCATGGGCCATCGACGACCTGAACGTGGAGGCGTCGGGGCAGGCGGCCTATCGTGGGCCCGTCTCCACCATCGACTTCCCCGACCCGAATACGGGGCAGACCCGGACTATCCGCATCGGCTCGCCCTACACCGCCAATGCGAATCTGTCGGTCAGCAAACCCCTCAACCTGGATAGCCGGGTCGACGCTCAAGCCGACGCCACCGAGGCGTCGGTGGCCGTGGCCGAGCGCCGGGTGGAGGACGCCCGGCGGTCCATCGTGCTGGGTGTGAAGCAGGCCTTCTACAACGTCCTCCGGGCCGAGCATCTGCGGCTGGTGGCCCTGGATTCGGTGGAGCGATCCGATGCCCACCTCCGGATCACCGAGGCTAGGTTCAGCGAGGGCACGGTAGCCGAGTTCGATGTGGATCGCGCCGAGGCCGATGCGGCGGCGGCCCGGGCCCAGCTTCGGCAGGCCGAGGGTGGGGTTCGTACCGCTTTGGCCGCCCTCTCGCGGGCCATGGGGCTGGATCCCGCCGACCGGGTGCAGCTC
>WJIW01000210.1 GCA_014730065.1 Armatimonadia bacterium
CCCCCCGCCACCCGAGTCTGGGCACCCGCACGCACCCGGGGCATCGCATGGCTGGGTCGCCCCCAACCGTCGCTTTCCAACCCGAAGGGGGACTACAGGGGGTTCCATCTGCTGCCAGGGAACCTGGCGCAGGTGGTTGCGAGTCTCGACGTCCACGCGCGTGGCGGCTTCACCGATGACCTCCAGCAGGCGAAGCGACGCCAGCTCGAACATCCGGTCTCGGTCCAGGTGCTCCCGGGTCCGACTGCTGGCCATCTCGCAGGCTTCCTCGCAGTACTCGAGCATCTGACGAAGGACTACATCAGTCCTGTGTCTGCTCATAGAGCACCACCGCCTCAGCGAGCACGGCGTCTCGGAAGTGGGGGCTCAGGCACTCTGGCGTGTTGAGGTCCACCGGGCGGTCGACGAGTGCGGACAGCTCATCCTGCATGGCGAAGAAGGCGAGCCCTGGAACGTGGCCGGGCTCGAACTCCACAAGCACGTCCAGATCGCTGTCTCCTCTGAAGTCTTCCCTCAAGGCAGAACCGAACACGGACAGACGACGTACGCGGTGAGTCCGGCAGAAGTCCGCTAGGACTTCGCCGCGTAGACCCAGCACGGTCTCTACAGTGCCGCTCCTCACGTCTGCCCTCCTATCCACGCGGGGCGTCCCAGGCAGTACACAGGTTGCGGGCACCAGCGTCAAGCATCCGCCAGCACACCCCGTTCGTCCCCCCTAGCCTCCCCAGCGACGGCGCTAGATCGCCGCGTACTGAGCCGTGGGCGCGGGGATGGGTGGAGCGGTCTCCAGCCCCTTGATCGCGGCGTGGTAGTCCTGGAGCGCCGAGAGGCTCGGCGCGCCCGAACGCAGGGCCTCGATGGCTTCGACCACGGCCACGGCGCCGAACATGGTGCCCACCATCGTGATGTCCTCCTGGAGCGCGGCCACGCGAAGGCGCGTCTGGTCCTCGGTCGCCTCGGAGCCCGATGGCGTGGTGATGATCAGGTCCACCTCGCCGTTTCGGACATGGGTCAGGATGTTCGGCTCGGGCTGGGAAGCCCGTGGGGCTAGCTTGGCGGGTAGTCCGCAGCGCACCAGGACGTTCCGCGTGCCCTCGGTGGCCATCAGCTCGAAGCCTAGATCCAAGAGCTGTCGAGCCAGGAGGACGATCTCCCGCTTGTCGGAGTTCTTCACCGAGAGGAAGGCCGCACCGCGCAGGGGCAGCTTGTGACCCGCAGCGATGTACGCCTTGGCGTAGGCCAGGGCGAAGGCCCGGTCCACGCCCATGACCTCGCCCGTGGACTTCATCTCGGGCCCTAGGACGGGATCGACCCCGGCGAACTTACTGAAGGGGAACACGGGACACTTGACGGCGGTGTGCTCGGGGTGGACCTCCTGGGTGAAGCCGAGCTCTGCCAGGCTCCGGCCCGCCATGACCCGTGCTGCCAGCTTGGCCAGCGGGGCGCCAATGGACTTCGAGACAAAGGGCACGGTGCGGGAGGCGCGCGGGTTGACCTCAAGCACGTAGAGCTGCTCGCTCTTGATGGCGTACTGGATGTTCAGTAGACCGATCACGCCCAGCTCCTTGGCCAGGGCGTGGGTAGCGTCCCGCACCTGCTGAATCTCCGAGTCAGTAAGGCTGTAGTGGGGGAGGACGCAGGCGGAGTCGCCCGAGTGGATCCCGGCCTCCTCGATGTGCTCCATGATGCCGCCGATAACGACCGTCTCGCCGTCGGCGATGGCGTCCACATCGATCTCGATGGCATCCTCCAGGAACTTGTCGATGAGAATGGGCCGGTCCTCGGAGGCCTCCACGGCTTCGGCCATGTACCTCTCCAGGCCCTTCCGGTCGTGGACGATGACCATGGCCCGCCCGCCGAGGACGAAGGAGGGCCTGACGACCACGGGGTACCCGATGGCCTCGGCAGCCTCCAATGCCTCGTCGAGGGAGGTGACCGTCTCGTTCGCCGGCTGGGTCAGCCCGAGCTTCTGGAGCAGGGCCCGGAACTGCTTGCGATCCTCGGAGCGCTCGATGGAATCCACGCTGGTGCCGATGATGGGCACCCCCGCGTCGGCGAGGCCCCGAGCCAAGTTGAGGGGCGTCTGGCCACCGAACTGGACGATGACACCGACGGGATCCTCCTTGCGGATGATCTCCAGAACATGCTCGAGGGTCAGGGGCTCGAAGTAGAGCTTGTCGGAGGTGTCGTAGTCGGTGGAGACGGTCTCGGGGTTGGAGTTGACCATGATCGTCTCGTAGCCATCCTCCCGCAGGGCGAAGGCGGCGTGGCAGCAGCAGTAGTCGAACTCGATGCCCTGGCCGATGCGGTTGGGGCCCGACCCTAGGATGACGATGGACGGTTTCTCGGTGGGCCGGGACTCGCACTCACGCTCGTAGGTGGAGTAGTAGTACGGGGTGCGGGCTTCGAACTCGGCGGCGCAGGTGTCGACTAGCTTGAGGGTGGGCGCGATCCCCAGGCGGTCCCTGAGGTCGCGGATGGCTAGGCTCGTCGAGTTCGCGGCGACGGCGAGCTGGCGATCGGTGAAACCCATCTCCTTGGCGCGTCGCAGGGCGTCCTTGGTCTCGGGTGCATCGGGAGCGTTGGCCCACCCGGGCGCCTCGGCGATGAGCCTGGTCTCGTACTCGTGAAGCTCGGAGATGTTGTCCAGGAACCACGGGTCGATGTACGAGAGGGCATGGATGTCGTCGGTGGTCATGCCGCGCCGGTAGGCCTCGCGGATCCCCCACATGCGCAGGGGCGTGGCCCGGCTCAGGGTCCGCTCCAGCTCGTCGGTGCTCATCTCGGCGAAGCGCTTGTCCCACGCGGGATCGAGTCCCAGGCCGGGGCGTCCGTTCTCCAGGGAGGCCACCCCTTTCTGAAGCGCCTCTTTGAAGGTGCGGCCGATGGCCATGGCCTCGCCCACAGACTTCATCTGGGTGCCGAGGGAGGGGTCGGATCCGGGGAACTTCTCGAAGGCCCACCGAGGGAACTTGACCACACAGTAGTCGATGGTGGGCTCGAAGCTGGCGGGCGTCTCCTTGGTGATGTCATTCTCGATCTCATCCAGGCGGTAGCCCACGGCGAGCTTGGCGGCGATCTTGGCGATGGGGAAGCCCGTTGCCTTGGATGCCAGGGCCGAGCTTCGCGAGACCCGGGGGTTCATCTCGATGATCACCATGCGGCCATCCTCGGGGTTGATGGCCCACTGGATGTTGGAGCCACCGGTCTCGACGCCGATCTCCCGGATGACCTTGAGGGAGGCGTCGCGCATCCGCTGGTACTCGCGGTCGGTAAGGGTCTGGGCGGGAGCGACGGTGATGGAATCGCCCGTGTGGATGCCCATGGGGTCGAAGTTCTCGATGGAGCAGATGATGACGACATTGTCGGCGGTGTCGCGCATCACCTCGAGCTCGTACTCCTTCCAGCCGATGACCGATTCCTCGATCAGGACCTCATTGAAAGGAGAGAGCTGGAGGCCGTGGGCGACGATACGCTTGAGCTCGTCCATGTCGTACGCCGTGCCCGCACCGCTGCCGCCCAGGGTGGATGAGGGCCGGATGATGATGGGGAAGCCGATGTCTTCGGCGATCTCCACGGCGCCGCGCACGTTGTACGCCAGGCCGCTCCGGGGCACCTCGAAGCCCGCGGCGCGCATGGCGTCCTTGAACAGCTCTCGGTCCTCGGCCTTCTTGATCGCCTTCCGCTTGGCGCCGATGAGCTCGACATTGTGCCGGGCCAGAACTCCCGACTCGGCCAGCTCGAGGGCCACGTTGAGACCGGTCTGTCCGCCCAAGGTGGGGAGCAGCACGTTAGGCTGCTCGGCGGCGATGATCTGCTCGACCGTGCGGGCGGTGATGGGCTCCACGTAGGTGCGGTCGGCCATCTCGGGATCGGTCATGATGGTGGCGGGGTTGGAGTTGACGAGCACCACCTCATAGCCCTCCTCGCGCAGGGCCTTGCATGCCTGAGTGCCCGAGTAGTCGAACTCGCAGGCCTGGCCGATGACGATGGGCCCCGACCCGATGATGAGTACCTTGCGTATGTCGCTGCGTCTTGGCATGGCTCGACTCCTAAGTATCTTCCAGCGGACCCCGGCGCGGCCCGCGCTCGATGCGGTCTAGGCGGTGCGGCGGACCATGTCCCGCACGAAGTCCTCGAACAGGTAGTCGGCATCGTGGGGACCGGGCGCCGCTTCGGGATGATATTGAACGCAGAACACAGGCAGGAACTCGTGGCGAAGACCCTCGCAGGTGTCGTCGTTGAGGTTGACATGGGTGATCTGCATTCCCGAGTCGTATACGGTGGAGCCATCGACGGCGAAGCCGTGGTTCTGGCTGGTGATCTCCACCTGCCCGGTGCCCAAGTTCTTGACGGGCTGGTTGGCGCCCCGATGCCCGAACTTCAGCTTGTAGGTCTTGCCACCGGCGGCCAGCCCCACGATCTGGTGTCCCAGACAGATGCCGAAGATGGGCACCCGGTTGAAGAGGGCTCGGACCGTGTCGATGACGTAGCCCAGGGGCTCGGGATCGCCGGGCCCGTTGGAGATGAAGACGCCGTCGGGCACCAAGCGCAAGATGTCATCGGCGGAGGTGGTGGCGGGGACCACGGTGACCTTCAGGCCGTACTCGCACAGCCGGCGTAGGATGTTGTACTTGATGCCGCAGTCGATGGCGACGACGTGCAGCTCCTCGGGCGCCATGGTCCCCGGGGTGACGACCAGGGGATCGCGGCTCTCGGCGCCGGTGAGGAAGGCCTCGCGCCGCCGCCGGAGCGACTCGTCGGGATGCTCCTCGTCGGTGCCCCCGCTCTTGCTCCAGGCGAAGTAGCCGTCACAGGTTACCTCCCGGACCAGGTCCCTCCCCACCATGGAGGGCGACTCCTTGGCTCGGGTTACCAGAGCGTCTGCCTCGGCGGCTTCGGTGGTGATGACTCCCCGTCGCGCGCCGTAGGTCCGGATGTGCTTGGTGAGCATCCGGGTGTCGATGCCCTCGATGCCGACGATGCCCTGCTCCTTGAGGAACTCGTCGAGGCTACGATCGGCTCGCCAGTTGGAGCGGACCCGGCTGTTCTCCTTGACCACGAACCCCTCGACGAAGGACCGGCGAGACTCCAGGTCCTGGCCATTGGCTCCGTAGTTGCCGATGAGGGGGTAGGTCATCGTCACAATCTGGCCCGCGTACGACGGATCGGTGAGGATCTCCTGGTAGCCCGACATGGAGGTGTTGAAGACCACCTCGCCCGTCCGGCTGCCCGCGGCTCCGAAAGCCTCGCCCTCGAACACCAGTCCATCCTCGAGCGCTAGGTAAGCCCTCACTTGGCACCTCCTGTTGGGTCGTCATGCATGAGCACGGCCTTGCCCACCTCGCGGTCGGCGACCGCCTGGAGGGCCTTCTCGGCGTCGGCGAAGGGGAAGCGCCCGTCCACGAGCTTCTCGAAGGTCTGGGGCTGAGCTTCGACCAGGCGAACAGCCTCGACCAGGTGGCGCATGTCGCTGACCCAGATCCCTTGCAGGCGCACGTTCTTGCGGGCTATGTCGTGGAAGAAGTCGATCTCCAGTCCGCCCTGGGGCTCGGCTACGCCGCAAGAAACGTACGCGCCACCGGCCCGGCACCACTTGAGCCCCTCGGCTACGGCTTCCTGGACCCCTGCGGCCTCGTAGACCACATCGGCGCCCTCGCCGCCCGTCAGCTCGAGTATCTCCTCGAGTCGCTCGGCCGCATCGGTCTCCCGGCGGTTGATGACGTGGGTCGCGCCCAGCTCCAGGCAGGCCTCCAGGCGGCTGGGCGTCCCGCCGACGACCACGATAACCTCGGCTCCCGAGGCCTTGGCGAAGGCGGCACAGTAAGCGCCGATGGGCCCCGGTCCCTGGATGACCACCCTGGACCCGAACTCGGGGCGGACCTCTTCGAAGCAGTGGGCGGCGGTAGCCCCCGAGCAGCCCGCGGTAACGGCGACCACCGGCGAGAGGGCCTCATCGAGACAGAGCGTCTGGACGTTCGAGGCGAGCAGCACGTGGGTGGAGTAGCAGCCCACGAGATGCGGCGGGTGCTCGCACGAGCGGGTGATGCCGTACACCCATCGATGGGGGCACAGGGCCGGCTGCCGGAGGACCAGGCAGGTGCGGCAGGCCATGCAGCTCACGCCCCGGTTGAAGGCGAGCCGGTCGCCCGGCGTGACCATGGCGCTCTGGACATCCCGCACCTCGCCGCCCGTCGCCACGACCCGGCCAACGCCTTCATGGCCGAGGATGAGGGGCAGAGGCACGCGGGGATCCAGGCCCTGCCACTGATGCACGTCCGAGCCGCAGACGCCGGATACCTCAAGCCGCAGCAGGATCTCGCCGCGCTCGGGCACAGGTAACGGGAACTTGCGATCCCGAAGGGGCTCCCCGAACTTGGTAAGCACGTGGGCGTAGGCGTGACTCACGACCAACCACCTTCGCTCTCGATGGGATAGAGTCGGCCCAAGCTGTCGCGGAGCCAGGCCCGCGGGCCGAGTACGGTCATGAAGGGCTTGGCGCGCACCGCCATGTCCAAGTACGGGCAGTTGCTCGAGCGGGAGTGGATCCACTCGGGCCGCACCTTGGCATCGCCGAACTCGAAGATCGCCAGCCTCGCCTCGGCCCCGATCTCGATCCTCGGGCCCTCCATGCCGAGGACGCTCCAAGGGCCGTCGGTCCACAGGCTCCTCGCGACGTGCCAGGCCTTGGGATCGGCGACCCGGTCCCAGATGGCCTTGTGCGACACGCTCATCATGCAGCCCATACCGAGCATCCCGGGCGGGGCCTCGTCGAAGGGCTTGGCCTTCTCGGGCTCGGCGTGGGGGGCATGGTCGCTGGCCAGTGCGTCCACGTCACCGTCGATGACGCGGGTGAGGAGCGCGTCGGCGTCGGCCCGGGTCTTCAGTCGCGGGGCCACCTTGCCCAGGGTACCCAGCCGATCTACGTCTTCGGCGGTGAGGATGAAGTGATGGGGGCAGATCTCCCACGTGACGGGTGCGCCGTCGGTCCTGGCCTCCATGATGATCCCCGCGCCCTCGGCGGTGCTCACGTGGGCGATGTGGACCCGAGCACCGGTCTCCTTGGCGATGCGGCAAGCGCGCTCGACGGCGATGGGCTCATTGGGCAGGCCGTCGTCGCCCGGTAGCTCGAAGTGGCCCGTGAAGGGTAGGCCGACCTCGGCACACTGCTGGAAGGCCTCGGTGAGGAGCGTCTCATCCTCGATGGTGAAGCCGTCGTCGGAGATCATCACCGCACCGGCGTCCTTGAGGGCCGCATAGTCCGAGAGCTGGCTACTGCCCTTGCCCCGCACTGCGGCGCCCACGGGCATGACCTTCACGCCCCGGCCGACCTCGTGGGCCCGGCGGAGGATCCGCTCGACCGTCGCCGGCTCATGGGGGAGGGGGTCGGTGTTCGGCATACAGCACAGGGCCCCGATGCCCCCGGCGATGGCCGCCCGGCAGCCCGTCTCGATGTCCTCCTTGTGCTCCTGACCGGGCTCGCGCAGGTGAACGTGGATGTCCAGCAGCGCGGGCGTGATCCACTTGTCGGTGCAGTTGATGACTCGGTCGCCTGGCCGGGCCAGTCCTCGGCCAATGGCGGTGATGGTACCGTCCTCGATGACGATGGTTCGGCGAACCCCGGCGTCGAAGGGCTCGTAGAGCACGGTTCGGCTCACGACTCATCACCTCGGTGCAGGACCACTCGGTCCCGCCCATCCACCTCTTGAAGCTCCACGCGTATCGTCTCCTTGCGGCTGGTCGGCACGTTGCGTCCGACGAAGTCCGGTCTGATGGGAAGCTCGCGGTGGCCGCGGTCGATCAGGATGGCCAGCCAGACGGACTCGGGCCGGCCGTGATCCATGATGATGTCCAGGGCGGCCCTGACGGTACGGCCGGTGAAGATGACCTCATCGACGAGTACCACCTTCTGGCCATCCACGGGCACGGGCAGGTGGGTCTCGGTCTCGGGCGGGGCGCCCCGCTGGCGTACATCGTCCCGATGGGCTCGCACGTCCACCGTGCCGACGGGCACCTTGGGGCCCTCGATCTCCTCGATGATCGCCGAGAGGCGGTGGGCCATGGGCACGCCCCGGGTCCGGATGCCCACCAGGTATAGATCTTGGGAGCCCTTGGCCCGCTCGACGATCTCGTGGGCGATGCGGACCAGGGCGCGGCGGATGTCGGCTGCATCCAGGAGTTGGGTGCGGGTGGGGGCGGCCATCAAGGGGACCCCCCCCATACAGACCAAACGCCCGACTCCATAGTAGTGGAGCGGGCGCGAGAGATGCAGTTGTAGTAGGCTGTTGCGAGCATCCTAGCCACCCTTCCCGGCCTCACGGGACCGGCTTAAAAGGCGAGCGTGACTGCCCAGTCATTCCTATTGGCTAGCGGCGGGAGATCCCTTCTCCGGCGCGACTTCAGATCACGCTAGCATACTCCTGGAGCTGCGGTAAAGGCGTCGGAGCGATTCATCCCCCGGGTGGCGATTCGGCCATCCACGCAGGTCGCCGCGCCGGGGGAGTGGAATGACCCTTCTTCTTCGGAGCAAGCCAACCCCGTGGATCGAGAGGAGCCCATATGAAGGTACTGGTAGTAGGCGGCGGCGGACGGGAGCACGCGCTGGCATGGCGCATCGCCCAGGAGGGCGACCACCGGGTCTATGGAGCCCCCGGCAACCCGGGAATCGCACGCATCGGGCAGAACGTTGATCTAACGGTGGATCGAATCGGCGAGATGGCCGACTTCGCTCGGGAGCAGGGCATCGACTTCACCATCGTCGGTCCCGAAGCGCCGCTCATCGATGGCATGGTGGACGAGTTTATCGCCCGCGGACTGAAGGTCTTCGGCCCCAAGCGCGCCGCGGCCCGTATCGAGGGCAGCAAGGTCTTCGCCAAGAACCTGATGCGACGCCACAAGATTCCGACCGCGGACTTCGATATCTTCGACAACGCCGCCGACGCCCGTACCTACATCGAGAAGAAGGGCGCGCCCATCGTGGTCAAAGCCGATGGCGCCGCCGCGGGCAAGGGCGCCATCGTGTGCCAGGACGTCCCCGCCGCCCTCGATGCCGTGGAGCGTATCATGGAGGAGCGAGTGTTCGGGTCGGCCGGCGACCGCTTGGTCGTCGAGGAGTTCATGGTGGGCCAGGAAATGTCCCTGCTGTTCTTCACCGACGGCGAGACGGTTGTACCCCTGGAGCCTGCCAGAGACTACAAGGCTGCCCGGGATGGCGACGAAGGACCGAACACGGGCGGCATGGGCTGCTACAGTCCCGTGCCCCTCGTCGATGACAGCCTCCGCAACGAGACCATGGACCGCATCGTCAAGCCCACGATCCAAGGGCTGCTGGGGGAGGGGATCCGCTTCCGGGGGATCCTGTACGTGGGCCTGATGCTAACCAACAAGGGTCTTCAGGTTCTGGAGTTCAACGCCCGCTTCGGTGACCCCGAGACCCAGGTTCAGATGCCCCGGCTCGATACGCCCCTCATCGAGATCCTCCAGGCCTGCTCCTCGGGCCGCCTGCACGAGATCGACGTCCGCTGGAAGACCGATGCCGCCGTCTGTGTGGTCATGGCTTCGGGCGGGTATCCCGGCCGTTACGAGCGGGGGAAGGTCATCACCGGCGTGCAGGACGCCGAGGCCGATGAGGGGGTCGTGGTGTTCCACGCGGGCACCAAGATGGACAACGGCAATCTCCTCTCCGACGGAGGCCGGGTCCTGGGCGTAACGGCGGCGGGCCCCAAGGTGGCCGACGCCAGGGACAAGGCGTACCAGGCCACGGCCCGTATCCATTTCGAGGGCTCCCACAGCCGCAAGGACATCGCCGCCGCGGTGAGTAACTAGCACCCCACTCGGGGATCGCATCGGAGGCATGAGCATGGCCAGAAGCGTTCTCATTCTGATGGGCAGCAAGTCGGACCTGGAGATCATGCGCAAGGCGGCTGACACGCTGGAGAAGCTGGGTGTGGAGCACGAGATGACCATAGCCTCGGCCCACCGGACGCCCGAGCGGGTCGACACCCTGGTGCGAGGCGCGCGAGATCGGGGAGTGGGCGCCGTCATCGCCGGCGCCGGCATGGCGGCCCATCTGGCGGGGGTGTGTGCGAGCAAGACCACGCTTCCGGTGATCGGCGTTCCCCTATCGGGCAGCAAGCTGGTGGGGGTCGACGCGCTGCTGGCCACGGTGCAGATGCCGCCCGGCATGCCCGTTGCCACCGTAGGGATCGACATGGCCGCCAACGCCGCCCTCCTGGCCGCACAGATGCTGGCCGTGGAGGACGCCGACCTGGCGCGCAAGCTGGAGGACGAGCGGGAGCGTAGGGCGAAAGCCGTGGAGGAAGCGGCGGCGGAGTTGTAGATCCCCGAGCTTCCCCCGGAGAGCGCTTCTTGCTATCCTCTCTCCCATTCCCTTTCGTGGAGGCAGCCCGAGGCATGCCGGATGCCTGCCATTCCGAGTCCCCTAAGGAGGCCTGTGGTCTGGTGGGCGTGTACGCGCCCGAGACCACCGAGGTCGGTCGCATCTGCTTCTACGCCCTGTTCCAGCTCCAGCATCGCGGCCAGGAGTCGGCGGGCATCACCGTGGGCGATGGCCGTAGTCTCACCACCCACAAGAGGCTCGGTCTGGTGACCCAGGTGTTCGATGAGGAGATCATCTCCGGCTTCAAGGGCCACCTGGCCGTCGGGCACACGCGGTACTCCACCACCGGCAGCAACATCGAGTGCAACACCCAACCCATCCAAGGCCAGTTCAAGGGTATGCCCTTCGTGCTCGCCCACAATGGCAACCTGGTGAACTCCATGGAGCTGCGCCACGAGCTGGAGGACTACGGCGCCCAGTTCGGGACGACGGTCGATAGCGAGCTGATCGTTCGGCTCATCGAGTCGATGGACGCCCCCGACCTGGAGACCGCCGTCATGCACTCCCTGGAGC
>WJIW01000211.1 GCA_014730065.1 Armatimonadia bacterium
AGGCGGCCGTCGCCGATGAGCCCGAAGCCCTCGAGCCAGCCGCTGAGCGCCGCCGGCCCGAAGTGGTGATCGCGAGTGCCGAGCCGACGGGAGCGAGGGCACCGGCCGCCATCCCCGCAGACCGGCCCATCTACACCACCCGGCCCGCTCCCGATGCCGCGAACCGCGTGCCGGACCTTCCGGTTGAGGATTCTGGCGGATGGGCCGCCGATGGGCCCGCCCCCGCCGATGAGTGGCACCGGGCGGGCGAGCGGACCTTGGCACTGGACGTATCAGCGGCGGGGCTCTCCACGGAGGTCGGGCTCGATGGCCTGACCATGGACAGCGGCAGCGCGAGCTGGGCGGCGCCGGACGCGGGGAGCGGGCTGAGCCTGGATGTGGCCGTCACCTCCACAGGGGGGAGCGGCCTGGAGCTGGAGGTCGAGGCGCCATGAGGAAGCCGACGATACCGATGACGGGCATGATCATCCTATCCCTTACCCTGGTGGCCACCGCATGGGCCCAGGCGCCTCTGGTCATGAACGCAGCCGGGCCCGATGGTCCCGAGCAGCCCGCCTTGGAGATCAACGTTCGTATGGGCGAGGACGGCGCCGAGGCCTTGGAGCGGCTGCTCATGCGCCACGGCCGCGCCGAAGGCGAGGTCCAGGCGTACGGTCCGCTGGTCAATATCAGCTTCCGCGATGCCGCCGCCGCCATCCGCTTCCTGCAGGCGGTATCGGCCGAGATCGACTCCCTCGATGAGCCCGACGAAGGCTGGGTCCGTGTGCCCATCGCCCAGGCCGATCCGCGCCACGTACGAGCGCGCATCGGCGCCGAGACCATTCCCGCCGGGGAGCCCATCGAGCTTCGCTGCACTATGGATCCGCCCCAGCTTCTCCTGCGCGGGCCCGAGGATGCGGTGGACTACTGGGCGCGCCAGGCCAACAGGCTCGATGTTCCCCCACCGCTGCGTCCCAGCCCCGAAGCTGTGGTGCGGATGTACCTGGAGCACTGGCTGATCGTCCCCCAGGATCGAGTTACTCCCGACTTCGAGGGGATGTATCAGTTCGTCGTGTCCGACGACCCCATCAATCTGGCCGAGTTCTCGCTCATCGTGAGCCGCGCCGTCATCAACCGGCCTCGGCCCATGCAGGTCGGCCCCGAGTCGCCGGATCGGTTCGTGCCGCCGCCCCTCGACCAGACCCTCACGGGATACACCGGTTGGCTCAATCCGGAGATCAGCGCCGTGTACGAGGCCAACGTGGACATGGACCGCGGACTCGCCGTCGTACCCTACTCGCTGGCGTGGTTCAGCGAGTCCCGTGGGACCAACTGGTCGATCGCGCCACCGAGCCACAGCGAGCTGCTGGAGGCGAGACAGGGTGCCACGGCCTCAGAGCGCGCCCATGGGTACATGCGGCAGAACCCCCTGGACAACCAGGGCATCCCCGCCACGAACGCTCGAGGGCAGGTCTTCCCGGACAGCTTGCATCGAGGCTACGCCCTGGTGGTGCGCGGGCGCGACGGCCTGTGGCGTCTGCCCATGGCCTACGACGCCGAGCGCCGCACCTGGCTCACGCCCCTATCCTCCACCCTGGCCGAGCGGGAGGCGCCGCACCTGCTCCCCCAGCCGCAAGCGCCCGAGCTGCCCTGATTACGGGCTAGGACACCCGCCGGCTGTGGCGAACCTACTCCTGGTCCGCACCTCAGAACTCACCGGGAGTGGCGCTCGAAGATGACCGTGCGCGCAACGATCTACATCGCCTGCCTCCTCCTCGCCATGGCCGCCTGCGCCCAGGAAGCCGGTCCGCTACCGGCAGCGGGTGGCTTCACCCTCAGCTCGGACCCCGCCGGCGCTAGGGTCGATGTGAGCCCGCCCGGCGACCCGCGCTTCTATGTCAAGGGGACCACGCCGTGTGAGGTCACCGTGGATCAGCCCCGCGAGGGCCTGTGGACCGTGCGGGTCAGCCTCCCCGGCCACCTCCCCGCTATAATGGCGGGCCCTCTGCCTTCGGGTGAGCTCTCCGTGGCACTGCCTCCCGAGACCCTGGAATCTCTGGCTCAGTGCCCACTCCTGATCCAGACGCCCGACGACCCTCCCGCGGCGGTGAGCCGGCCGCCCTTCTCGGATGAGGGCCAGTTCCGACTGGAGAATGCGGCGGCGCCGGTATGGTCGCCCACGCGCGAATCGGTGGCCCATCTTCGTGGTGGTGAGGTCGTCCTCTGGAGCACCGCCGGCGAGCGGGCCCTGGGCCCCGTCGCCCCCGATGAGGACGTCAGCGCCGTTCCCCGTGTCGTGTTCACCCCCGATGGCGAGTACGTGGCCAGCCTGCTCACCCGGGTCGGCAGTGCCGACGAGCCCGTCACCGACATCGTCCTATCATGCCTGCCCGTCGGCGGGGGCGACCGGCGGACCTTCCCCCTCGGCCAGATCGACAGGCCCGCGCAGGTGACCGACTTCGCCATCGACCCCACGGGGCAGAGGGTGGCCGTGCTCCTCGCCCCGTCGGGCGACGCCGCCTCGGCCAAGCCCATCGCCGTGTACGCCTTGGGCGGCAGCCGCGACCCGCAGTACGCCTCCCTGGCCGAAGGCGACCCCGCCCCCACCGCCGTCGCCTTCGACCCCTCGCTGCCTTCGCTCTGGACCCTTCTGCCCGCCGACCCCGAGGCCCAACGGCCCGTTATCGCCGTCCAGTACCTGCTGGACACGGGGGCCATCGCCCGCCAGGCGCCTCCCTCCGGAGTCGAGCCATATCTGCGCTTCGATAGGCTGGTGTTCTCACCCGGCGGTAACTGGCTGGCGGCGGCGGGAGAGACGCCCGAAGGGCCGCGGGCCGTACTGCTGCCCTGGCGCGAGCTGCGGGATGCGTACCCGGTGGGCATGGCAGCGTGGATCG
>WJIW01000212.1 GCA_014730065.1 Armatimonadia bacterium
ACCCGAAACAGTCCACCGCGTCTCGCTCGGACTGGAGGATCTCGACAAAGCGCTGGGTACTGGAATCAGTGCCGATCCGTTGGATCCG
This sequence comes from Armatimonadia bacterium, assembly GCA_014730065.1. GTDB lineage: Bacteria > Armatimonadota > Zipacnadia > UBA1398 > UBA1398 > UBA1398. The sequence goes on from WJIW01000212.1 coordinate 89, forward strand.
TACCTCCTGCCCGAGAAACTCCGCGGTGACGTCGTAGTCACCCTCGGGGGAGCCCAGGCTCGGGCTGAGCACACGCTTCATCCGTTAGTCGCCTCGCTGGATCTCCGCCAGCAGATCCAGGACTTCGGCCACGGACCAAGCCTGGGAGACGCAGCCCCTGGGCGCATGAGGATCCTCGGCATCGAAGATCTCGCTGATACTCCCAATGCACGCCTGGCTGCGCGTGTGCTCCAGCAGGGGCTCGAGCCAGTCGCTCACCTGCTGCTTGGCCTGCCTGCTCGATCCGTGGGCTCGCAGGTACCCGCGCAGGAAGGGGCCGATGGGCCAGGTCCAGACCGTGCCGCGGTGGTAGGCGGAGTCTCGCTCATAGGGCCCGCCGATGTAGATGCCGTGGTACTCGGGGTCGTCGGGCGATAGGCTGCGCATCCCCACCGGGGTGAGCAGCTTGTCCTCCATGACCTTCAGGGCGCTCTTGGCGTGGTCGGGATCGGCGAGCTCGTATGGCAGTGACAGGGCGATGGCCTGGTTGCAGCGGAGCCGAGTGTCGAGGCCGCCGTCGGTGAGTACATCGCCGTAGTACCCGCCCTCCTCGTGCCAGAAGGCTCGGTCGAAGGACTTCTTGGCTTTCTCTGCTCGGCCCCGGTACTCGATGGCCGCGTCGCGCTTGTCGAGCAGGTCCGCGAACTCGGCGCCGATCATGAGGGCGTTGTACCAGAGGGCGGCTATCTCCACGGGCTTGCCGGCCCGGGGGGTGACGACCCAGTCGCCCACCTTGGCATCCATCCAGGTGAGCTGGTGCTGGTCGTCGCCCTGGCGGAGGAGGCCGTCGGTCTCGTCCACCTTGATGCCATACATGGTGCCGCGTACGTGGCACTCGATGCTCTGGGCCAGGGCGGGCCACAGCCCGGCCACGAAGTCCTTGGCCTCGGTCTCGGGCAGCCTGTCGGCGAGCCTCTTGGCCGCCACGAACATCCAGAGGGTGGCGTCGACCGTGTTGTAGGCGGGCTCGTCTCCGAAGTCGGGGAAGCGGTTGGGGATGATCCCGCCGCTGATGTTGTCGGCGAAGCCCTCTATGACCGACCGAGCCACGTCGAGACGGCCCTGGGGGAGGGTGATCCCCGGGAGGGCGATCATGGCGTCCCGGCCCCAATCAGTGAACCAATGGAAGCCCGCGATGATGGTGTCCTGGCCCGACTCCCTGCGGGCCACGAAGCTGTCGGCGGCCACGAGGAGCGCCCGGACTCGCTCGTCGCCGGACCCGCCGAGCTCGCCTTGCCCGGCGATGCGATCCTGCCGCTCTTGGGCCTTGGCGATGATGTCGTGGGCTTCGGATCCGTCGACCTCCTCGGTCGACAGGGTGAAGCCGACGGGCTTGCCGGGCTCCAGCTCGATACTCCAGGAGCCGGGGCAGAACAGGTCCTCTTCGAAATCGAGGCCCCGGGTGCGCTCACGATCGTAGTGGAGGTTGTAGTACCAGACGCCGAGGGGACTGACCTCACCCTTCTCGAACCCGAAGTGAATCTCCATGCCACCCTCGTAGGGACGCATGAACGCATGCTGGCCCGACACGTGCAGGACGCCACAGAACTCGGGGTGCTCGCGCTGGCAGTGATGGTAGCTCCGGGCGCCGGTAAGCGGGCGCAGCTCGAGAGTGACTCCCTTATCGCCCGACCAGGTGTAGGTGACGGCTGTCACGTCTCGTCCTTGAGCCATGGCGATACGCCGCTCCAGAGAGCCCAAGTCGAGCTTCCAGCGGTGACGGACCACGCAGCCGCCCACCTCGACTTCGTCCAGGAGCTGATGGCCTTTGGGGTGCACCACATCGGGGTACTTGTTGCAGCCCAGCTCGATGCGGCGGACCTTCTCCAGGACGCCCTCGGAGAGCTTGGCCACTAGCATGCGGCGATCGCCGAGGGGCTTGGCGCCAGCCACCAGAAGCCCATGGTAGCGGCGCGTGGAGACATTGCTCAATGTGGATGAGGCATAGGCCCCACGGCCATTGGCGAGAACCCACTCCCGCGAGGAGCTGCGCTCCAGATCGGTCAGATCCCTGCCGGAAAAGGTGAACATGCGGCCCGCCTCCTAGATGACTGCCTGGATCCTCTTCGCTCTCTCGCCGGCAATGCCTTCGCCTAACCCAGGAGTCTGGCGCCGTCCGACGGAACAATGCCCCTGGCGCGCTGGCCGGAGTGCCGGGCGGACGTGCCGACACCGGCCCCTTCGGGGCGTAATCTATCGGAGGCTATCGACAAATGGAGCAACAAGGCATGACCCGACGAGACTTTCTAGGCAAGAGCGCCGCCGCCGCCGCGGTGGTTGGGCTCGGCGCCAGCGCTCTAGGGCAAGGCGCATGGGCCCAGGAGGGGGGCGACCGGGTGCGCGCGGGATGGCTCGGCACGGGCATCCGCGGGTTCCATCTCCTCAATATCGCCACCGACCTGCCCCAGGTCGAGGTGGTGGCCGTGGCCGACATCTTCGACGGGTGGCGTAACCGCGCCCTGGGGCGCATCGAGGAGAAGGGCGGCAAGGCAACGGGCTACCCCGATCTCGAGGCCATGCTCGAGGAGGCGGACATCGACTGCGTGGTCGCCGCCACCCCCGAGCACGTCCACGTGAAGCATATCCTGCAAGCCCTGGATGCCGACAAAGACATCTACATCGAGAAGCCCATGACCCACACCTGGGAAGAGGGCATGGAAGTCGTCCGCGCCAACGAGGAGAAGAAGAAGGTCATCCAGGTCGGCACTCAGCGGCGCAGTGTGGACATCTACTACAAGGCCCGGGACATCGTGCAGTCCGGCGGCATCGGCGAGATCACCCAGTGCAAGGGCTGGTGGCACCGGAACAGCAACTCATCCAATCCCCAGTGGCGGTACCCCATCCCCGAGGACGCCTCGGAGGAGACCATCGACTGGGAGAAGTTCCTCTACAACGCCCCCTACGTGCCCTTCGACGTCCATCGCTACTTCCAGTGGCGCTGCTACTGGGACTACTCCAATGGCCCCGCTGGCGACCTGATGGTCCACCAGCTCGACGCCATCAACCTGGTCATGGGCGGGGAGATGCCCAAGTCAGCCATGGGTATGGGCGACATCTACCGGTTCCATGAGCTGGGCCGCACCACGCCCGACACGTGGAACGCCATCGTCGAGTACCCGGGCCGCGACTGGGCACCGTCGGGCTACATGGTCCAGTACTCCTGCGTCTTCAGTAACGAGTACGAGGGCTATGGCGAGATCTTCTACGGCACCAACGGCACCATCGTGATGAACGATCGGGAGATGAAGGTCGTCCCCGAGCGCGAGCAGGTGGCCGATGAAGTCATAGAGGCCATGGAGATGACCTCGGAGACCTGGGGCGACAAGGAGCACCTGATCAACTTCTTCGAGTGCGTGCAGAGTCGGGATGAGCCCAACTGCACCGAGCACCACGGTCACTACGCCGCCTCGGCCGCTCACATGGCCGTCATGAGCCACCATCGCGGCAGGCAGGTGAAGTGGGACGACATCCGTCTCGGGGCATACACCTCGTAGGCGAGGCGCACATCGGCGAGGGGCGGCCCCGCCCCTCGCCACCTAAGTTAGCCTCATCCACTCGGGAACGGGGTCGCCGTCGTCGACGGCGAACTGGCTTCTCACCGCCAGGAAGTCATCGAACCGGCGCTCCAGCACTTCCACGCACTGGGGATCGAAGTGGGTACCCGAATCCCTCAGTACGATCTCAAGACCCGTCTCCATGGGCTTGGCGGGCTTGTAGCAGCGTGGCGAGGTAATGGCGTCGAAGGCGTCGGCCAGCCCCACGATCCGGCCCATGGTTGGGATCTCTTCGCCCCGGATGCCCAGGGGGTAGCCCGAGCCATCCATCCGCTCATGGTGGGTGAGGGCGATGCGCTCGGAGGCGCGCAGTAGGGGAGAGTCGGAGCCGCTGAGGATCTGGGCCCCCATGGTCGTGTGGGAGCGCATGATGTGCCACTCATGGGCGTCGAGCTTGCCGGGCTTGAGTAGCACCGCGTCGGGAACGCCCAGCTTCCCCACGTCGTGCATGGGGCTGGCGAACCGAGCCAGCTCGACCTGGTCCCGAGGCATTCCCAGCCCCTCGGCGATGAGTCCTGCGTAGAGGCTCATGCGCTGGATATGGGCCGCCGTCTCGGAGTCCCGGAACTCGGCGGCCACGGAGAGTCGGAACACGGTCTCGAACTGGGCTCGACGCAGACGGCTGGCCAGCCGCGCATTGGCGACTGCGGCACCCATGCGGTCGGCGTACGATTGGACCAGGCCCCGGAGGGAGTTCTCGAAGGGCACGGAGCCACCGCCCGCATCGCGAGCATCGAGCAGCTCCAGCACGCCGATGACCGCGCCCTCCTCGTCGTGGATGGGGACCGCGATGAATGACACGGGGCCCGAGGCGGCAGCGGCATGGCGCGTCATGGGCTCGGGCGCATTCAGCCCCTCCCCCAAAGCGGCGACATCGGCGGTGCACATCACCTCGCCCGTACCGACCACCGCATGCGTAACCTGCCATGGCCCCCACTCGCTCAGCTCGCCCGGTGCGGCGGCCTGCCGGGTCGCGGCGGTGCATAGCGCGCCCGCCTGGACCAGGCACGTGCCGCCCATGGCGCCGCCGGTGGCCTCCAGACATTCATCCAGGAGCGTCGCCATCCTGGGCTCGACATCCAGGGATCCGGGCGAGACTAGCTCGAACTGACTGAGCCCGTCGATCAGGCCCATCAGCTCTCGCCAGTCGCCGCCCGCATCCGGTTTTGGCTCCGCGAAACCCATTGGGGCAATCCCTGCTTCCGAGGGCGCCACTGCGCCCGTGGCTCGCCGTCTAGCCCGAGTCTCCGTCGTCTTCCTCCTCCTCCGACTCGGTGCTCAGGTCGGCGGGCGGATAGCCATCGGGGATGCTCCCCCCGCTCGTCCTTACATCGGCTCCGCCTTCATCATCCACGGGCAGGTACATCCCCGTGGCACAACCAATAACGCTAGAAGCTAACAGCAAGATCAGCCCGAGCACCGCCGCTACGCGCAGGCAGGGCTTCATGCCCGGCATCCGTTCCACGATCAACACCCCCCGATCAAGCACGCCCCCCTTGGCGCTCCTCCCAGAGATCGCGCATCGAGGCCCAGGGCGCCAGCGCGAGGATGCGCTCGATCTCCGCGTCCTGCCCTTGCGCCTGGGCGTTCGACAGTGTCGCCATGTAGAGATCCACGATGGGTCCGGCCACGCGCCTGGTCTGGGCGAACCCGACGGCCCATAGGGGCCACCACATGGTCTCTACGGTACTGACTGCAGATCGGTAGTTCCGGTGGGCCCGGCCGCGATCGCCCGCGGCCGCCGCCAGATCCGCGATCACATGGTATGCCTTCCACAACTCATGGGGGCATCCCATGGCTTCGGCCCCTGATAGGGCCGCAAATCCAGTCTCGCTACCATCCTCATGGCGGCCTCGGGCCAGGTGGACGCGCGCCAGGGCCAGTTGGGCCCTGACGATGAGAGGTCTCGCACTGAGGCTCGTACCGAGCCGGTGGGCTCGGTTCAGCAGGCTCTGGGCCTCGTCGGGCCGGTCCAGGTGCAGATGCGTGAGAGCGCTAACGATCCAGGCCTTGGCGGCATGGGGGGCAGCGCTCAGATCATCGAGCATCTTCGCCGCTGCCTCGGCGTGCTCGAGGGCCTGATCCCAGCGGCCCGCGCACTCCAGGGCCGCTCCCAGGTTAGCCAGGGAGTAGGCTTCCACGAAGCGCGCCTTGATCTCCCCTGCGATGGCGCTGGCGGTCGTGGCCGCCTCGATGCCTCTGTCCGGCAAGCCGGCGAGGGTGAGCCACTCGGCCAGTGCCGATTGACTCACCGCCTCCCGCAGGCGGTCACCGGACATGGAAGCCAGGTGCAGAGCTTGGCTGAGGGTTTGCCAGGCCTCGGCCATCTCGCCCCGCTGGGTAAGGCACACCCCCACGTTGATCATGGACTCCAGCCTCTGGCTCCGGAGGTTGGCCGCTTCGGCGCAGGCGCCCATGGTCCTGGCCTCGGCCAGGGCCGAGTCCAGCTCGCCCCGCGCGAAGAAGACATTGTGGCGGTTGCCGTGGATGTAGGCGCCCACGAAGGCCGCATAGCCCGATCCATCGGGGAGCCGGTGAGCCACGGCCTCGGCGCGGGCCAGCTCACTCAGTGAGCCGTCGTAGTCGCCGAGCTGCTCCTTGAGGCCACCCATACCGATGAGGCCCGTGCACCGTCGGAAGTCATCGGGCGAGGTGGCCACGATCTCGGCTTCGGCGAGGGCGTCTCGCGGGCGTCCCAGAAGCTGAAGCGCGTTCACCCGTCCCTGGCGACAGTTGGCCACCTCGGTCTCGGCGCCCAGCTCCTCGAAGGCCGATTGGGCTCGGGCGTAGACGGCCTCCGCCTCCTCCACCTCCGCCAACTGGGTGAGGGCGTTGGCAAGCATCAGCAGCGAGTCCGCTTCCAGGCGCCGGTCACCGTCCTCGTTAGCGAGGGTGACCAGGCGTCGGCATACCTCGACTTGGGAAGCGTAATCGGCTGGTCGGCCCAGGGCTTCTGCCAGGCGGCGCAGGTCCTCACAGCGTGTCGACGACGTGGTGGTGGGTCTGGTGATGGCCAGTTTCATCCCCTATCAGGCAGCACTGTCGCCCGGCACATCAGGCGGTGCCCGGTAGTGAGGTTGTTCCCCATTGAGGGGCGGAGTCAAACCTCAGGGGAAGACTGCCGGCCGATTCTTGGGGCGCACGAACTCGAGGCCCAGCGGCTATACCCGGTTGGGCATATGGGCCAGAACCACGTCGGCAATGGACCGGGCGTCCAGGCCGAAGCGCCTTCGGAGACCCTTGGTCTCTCCGTGCTCCACGAAGATGTCCGGCAGGCCGAGGCGGTGGGCTATAAGTCCGTTCACATGGGCCGCTTCGAGCATCTCCAGCACGCCGGATCCGAAGCCGCCCTGGAGCGCGTTCTCCTCGGCGGTCACCAGCACGCCCGTCTTCTCGACTGACCGCCGGATGGTGTTGAGGTCGATGGGCTTGGCGAAGCGGGCGTCGATGACCTCCGCCTCGAGCTCGTGGCCAGCCAGGATCTCGGCGGCGCGGAGCGCCTCGTGCAGAAGCGACCCGATGGTGACCAGCGTGCAGTCCTTGCCCTCCCGCCGCACTACAGCCGCCCCAGTGGGCAGGGGCTCCATCGGCCGGTCAATGGCCAGCCCCTGGCTGGCGCTGCGGGGGTAACGGATGGCTGCGGGGCCGCCGTGGCGGATCGCCGTGAGGAGCATGTCGCGAAGCTGAAGCTCGTCCGAGGGGGCCATGAGCAGAAGCTCGGGGAAGTGCCGCATGTAAGAGAGATCGAAGACGCCGTGGTGGGTCGGCCCGTCGGCTCCCACGATGCCGGCCCGGTCCATGCAGAATGTCACGGGCAGGCCCTGGAGGCAGACGTCATGGATGACCTCGTCGTAGGCGCGCTGCAGGAAGGTGGAGTAGATGGCCACCACGGGCCGCAGTCCTTCCGCGGCCAGGCCGGCGGCGAAGGTGACGGCGTGCTGCTCGGCCATCCCTACGTCGAAGAACCGCCCGGGATAGGTCTCGGCGAACTTCAGGAGGCCCGTCCCCGGCGCCATGGCGGCGGTGATCGCGACGATGCGCTCGTCCTCGGCCGCCAGCTCCATGAGGGCGTCGGCGAAGACCTCCGTGTACGGCTTGCCCGAGCCCGATGACGCCGCGGTCTCGCCCGTCTCCACGTCGAAGGGCTGGATGCCGTGGAATCGCTCGGCATTGGACTCGGCGGGGGAGTAGCCCTTGCCCTTCTGGGTGTGGACGTGGACCAGGATGGGACCCGGCAGGTCGCGCACCAGGTCGAAGGTCCTCAGCAGCTCCTCGATGTCGTGGCCATCGACGGGGCCGATGTACTCCAGCCCGAAGGCCTCGAACAGCGTGCCCGGCACCACCAGGTGGCGCGCTCCATCCTTGACTCGTCCGAGCATCTCCATCATGGCCGAGCCGACCCCGAGACGGTCGTATTGGCTCACCAGACCCTTGACGTGCTCCTTGGCGCGCCGGTAGCCGGGGTCGTACCTCAGGCGATGGAAGGATCGGGCCACCCCGCCCACATTGGGGCTGATGGACATGCCGTTGTCGTTGAGCACCACGATCAGGTCGCTACCGATGTGTCCCGCCTGATTGAGGCCCTCCATGGCCAGGCCGCCGGTCATGGCTCCATCGCCGATGACGGCGATCACCTTGTTGTTCCCGCCCCGCCGGTCGCGCGCCACGGCCATGCCTAGGGCGGCGGAGATGGACGTGGATCCATGGCCCGCGCCGAAGGCGTCGTGCTCCGATTCGTCGCGCCGAGGGAAGCCCGATAGGCCGCCCGTCTGCCGTAGGGAGGAGAACCGGTCGCGCCGGCCGGTCAGCAGCTTGTGAACGTAGCACTGGTGGCCCACGTCCCAGACGATCTTGTCCGCCGGGCTGTCGAAGATGCGATGGAGAGCAAGGGTCAGCTCGACGATGCCCAGGTTTGGGGCCAGATGGCCACCTGTTCGGGAGACGGAATCGATGAGGAACTGACGGACCTCCTCGGCCAGGTCGCCCAACTGGCCGCGGGGGAGATCCTTCAGGTCCCGGGGACTATTGACTCGGTTAAGTAGCTCGCCCATGAAGCTGGCCGCGACCCTTGGAGGTCAGTCGGCCTCGTCCTCCTCGGCATCGGTGCCCTTGGTGTCTTCGGTCAGTACGCGTATCTTCTCCGTGGCCGTTTCCAGCCGCTCGGCGCAGGCGCGTCGAAGGCGGGTGCCCTCTTCGTACAGAGCCATGGCCTCGTCCAGGGTGGCGTCGCCCGTCTCCAGGCTGTCCACGATCTCCTCCAGCCGGCTCAGTGCCTGCTCGAAGGTGGGCTGGTTCTTGGCTGTCTTGGCCGGCATGGCCGGTACCTCACTCCCGTGGCTTGGTCCCCTCGGGGCGCACCCGCGTTACCGATGCGTCCAGGGCCCCGTCGGCCAGGACGATCTCAACCTCCGAGCCGACCTTGGTCTCCTCCGCTTGCCGCAACACCTTGCCCTCGGGGCTCCGCGCGATGGCGTACCCCCTGGCCAAGGTCTGGGTTGGCCCGAGATCGTCCAGCCGGGCGCCCAGCCGCTCCAGACGATGCTCCGCGGTCTCCAGTCGCGCCTCCATGGCACGGTCGAGAGCCTCGGAGACCTCGTCAACGCGTTGAGCCTGGGCGGCGAAGAGATCCTGTGGCCGGGCGAAGGGGACCCGGCTCTCCAGCCTCTCGAGGGAGAGGCGAGCGCGCTCGGCGATCCCTCTTAGAGAATTCTGAAGCCTGGCCCCGACCCCGTCAAGCCTAGCCAGAAGCTCCACGCGGTCGGGGACGGCCAGCTCCGCCGCCGCCGAGGGCGTGGGGGCGCGTAGATCGGCGGCGAAATCCGTCAGCGTGAAGTCCGTCTCATGCCCCACCGCTGACACAAGGGGGACGGGACACGCCGCCACGGCGCGCACGAGGGCCTCGTTGTTGAAGCACCACAGGTCCTCCATGGAGCCCCCGCCGCGACCGATCAGGACGACATCCACGCCGGGCAGCTCAACCGCCGCCTCCAGGGCCGCCATGAGCGATGCGGGGGCAGCATCGCCCTGAACCGTCGCGGGCACCAGCGTCACCTCCGCGGGCGGGTAACGCCGAGCGAGGATGGTCAGCATGTCCTGGGTCGCCGCGCCGCTGGAGGAGGAGATGACCGCCACGCCACGGGGGTAGGGCGGCAGTGGCCGCTTTCGGGCATGCTCGAACAGCCCCTCGGCCTCCAGCTTGCGCTTGAGGGCCTCGAACTGAGCCCAGAGATCCCCCGCTCCCACGGGGCTCATCCCGTCCACATAGAGCTGGTACCGCCCATGGGGCGCGTACACGCCGACTCGGCCCCGGGCCACCACCTCCATGCCGTCCTCGGGATCGAATTGCAGCGACCGTGCCCCCGAGCGCCACATGACGCAGGGCAGCGATGCCTTGGCATCCTTGAGCGAGAAGTACAGGTGGCCCGAGCTGGGGCGCTTGAAGTTCGAGATCTCGCCCTGAACCGAGCAGGCCGCCAGGAGCGGATCGGCCTCCAGTACTGCGCTGATCCGCTCCGTGATCTCGGCCACGCTCAGGGGCGCGTCGCTCACGCCAGTCCGGCCCTCCGCTCCGCCGATTCCACGGTGTTGACCAGGAGCATGGCGATCGTCATGGGGCCGACCCCACCTGGGGACGGGGTGAGCTTGCCCGCGACCTCGGCGACGTCGTCGAAGTCCACGTCGCCGCAGAGGGTACCGTCATCGAGGCGATTGGTGCCCACATCGATGACCGTGGCCCCCGGCTTGACCCAGTCTCCCTTGACCATCTTGGGTCGTCCTACGGCGGCCACCAGGATGTCCGCTTCCCGGCAGACGGCCGGAAGGTCCTCGGTCCGGCTATGGCAGATGGTCAGGGTCGCATGCCGCGCTAGCAGCAGCAGCGCCGCGGGCTTGCCCACGATGTTGGAGCGGCCGAGGACCACCGCCTTGGCGCCCTTGATGGGCGTGTCCGTGCGCTCCAGAAGCTCGATGACCCCTCGGGGCGTGCACGCGATGAAAGGCGCGGTGCCCGCGCGCAGCAGCTCGCCCAGGTTGTGGGGATGGAACCCGTCCACGTCCTTCTCGGGTGAGGTGGCGGCACATACGGCTTCGGTATCGATCTGGGGCGGGAGGGGCTGCTGAATGAGGATCCCATGGATCCGCTCGTCGTTGTTCAGGTCATCGATGTGGCCGAAGACCTCCTCGGGGGTGACCTGGGCACCCAAGGTGACCTGGCGGCTGTGGATGCCCGCCTTGGCGCAGGCCTTCTCCTTCATCCCCACATAGGTGGCCGACGCGGGATCGTCACCCACCAGCATTACGCCCAGGCCGGGTGGAAAGCCCAGCTTCTCCTCTACCTTGGCGACGCGCGCCGGCAGGCTCTCTCTGATCTCCTGGGCGATGGCCTTTCCGTCGATGATCTCCGCGGGCACAGTTATCCATCTCCTTCTTCATCTTGTTCGGTCGTCTCGCCCGGTGGGCGGCCCTGCTGAACAGCCACGAGCACACCGTTCACGAAGCCCGCACACTCGGGGGTCGAGTAACGCTTAGCCAGCTCCACAGCCTCGTTCACCGAGACCTGCCACGGGATATCATCCCGGTGCAGCAGCTCGTAGAGGGCGAGGCGGAGGACGTTCTTGTCGATAACCGGCATTCGCTCGAGGGTCCAGTCCTCGGCGTACTGGTCGATGATCTCGTCCAGCTCCGCCACGTGCTCGGCCACCCCGTACACCACCTCCATGGCGAACTGGCGGGTGGCCTCATCGGGCGAGCTGTCCTTCTCCCAGTTCTCGAGGCATGTGTTCACGTCGTCCAGGGGAAGCTCGGCTCCCCCCCATATCTCCGCTTGGTAGAGCAACTGCGCCGCGGCGCGGCGTGCCTGTCTGCGCTTGGACATCCCGCTTCCGTACCTGCTTCCGACTAGGTTGACTCGGGTCGAAGCTCCTCGGTGACCCGGTCGATCTGCTCCGAGATCCCCGCCACGTCCTCCACGGCGCCCGCCCGCCTGAACAAATCGCCTGCCCGCACCAGCTCGGCCAATGCCTCGCGCTTCCGGTCCAGGCCCAGTAGCGCGTCGGCCAGGATCCAGCGGTCCAGGGCGGTCAGGTCCTCAATGCCCATGGCTTCATGCACCTCAGCGGCCGCCGCCGCGCAGTCCGCCGCCTCGCCGTACTCCCGGCAGGCCACCAGGGCGCCCGCCAACCGCCCCAGGGAGTTCGCTCTGCGCATCTCATCCCCCGCGGCAGCCGCGGCCTGCGCAGCTTCGCGGTAGCGTACCGCCGCACCGGTCGGGTCGCCCGCCTCCTCGGCGATCTCCCCGAGCCCCGCGTGGCAGTCGCTGGCGACGGCATGGCGCCCCAGCTCCATGGCCCGAGCCAAGGTCGCCTGGTACCCCGCGCGTGCCTCGTCC
>WJIW01000213.1 GCA_014730065.1 Armatimonadia bacterium
CCATGGCGAGGCGCACCAGGTCTGGCGCCGAGGCCACCCAGCCACCGTGGGCATCCATGGGCTCCAGGGCGAACCCGCCGTAGGGATGCGCAACGAGGCCCTCATCGTGGCCGTAGGGCAGGCGGAACACGCTGGGAGCCTGCCCCTCATGGTAGTAACGCACTTCGCCGGGCGCCCTACCCTCCTCCAGGCTGGCGCCGATGAGAGCCGCTCCTATACCCAGCGGCCCCAGGACCTCGCTACGCACGTAGTCCTCGTACGACGTCCCCGACACTGCTTCGATGACGCGGCCCAGGAGACAGTATCCGAAGTTGGAGTATGCGTGCCGGGTCCCGGGATCGAAGTCCAGGGGCTGGCCGAGCATGTACCGGACCACGTCCAGGGGCCCTGCTGGTGGGGCGATGCCCATGCGTTCGGCGATGGAGAAGGGCGGGAGCATGGGGTCGAAGCTCTCGTCACGGTCCCAGCCCCCCGTATGGTGGAGCAGATGGCGCAAGGTGACCTGATCCCACCGGGGATCCATGGCCTGCCCATCGAGCAGGAATGGCTCGCAGTCCAGGACTCGCATCACCGGCGTGTCGAGCGTGACCGGGGCGCCAGTGGCGTCAGCGGGCCCCGTCTCCAGCAGGCGCAGGACCGCGATACCTGTAAGGGGTTTGGAGACGCTCGCCACCCGGAAGAGTGAGTCGGGCTTCACCGGCTGTCGCGCACCGTGGTCGGCGAAGCCGTAGCCCCGGGCGAGAACCAGGTTGCCGTCCTTCCCCACGGCGAGAGCAGCGCCGGGCACCTGGTGCCTGTGCATCCAGTCGGTGATCTCGGCGTCGAAGCTAGCCAGCCCAGAGCCCTCTCGCGAGGCCTGGACGGGTATCGACTCCTCGGGACCCCATACGGGTTCCAGGGCGAGCACAAGGGTCAGTAGCCAGGTACCCATCATCGTGGTCGTCTCCCTGTGGATTAGCTCCTACTGCTCCATCGCGGCATCGAGCTGGGCGAGGGCGTCGTGGGGCAGCTCGCGAATGTCGCGACCCGAGGCTGGATCCCAGACGGCGATGCCCACCTCGAGAGGCAGCGAAGCCTGGCGTGCCGACCAGTCCATGAGCCGGTCGGCCGCCACCTGTGCTTGGTCTCTATCGCGTGCGGGCAGCGCCACCAAGAAGAGTGCGGTACCGAACCGCGCGATGGGGGCAGGGCGGCCACCGGGGTCGTTCAGAAGGCTCGGGAGCTCCCGGGCCAGGGCGCGGAAGGCCGCAGCCGACCCCGCCGCCTCCGTGGAGGCGGGTCCGCAGGCCAGGAGAGCCATGAGGCTAGCTCGGGCCGCGGGGAAGCTCACCCGGTGGGCCAGGAGATCACCGACCTCGAGCAGCAGCGCTTCGTCGAGGGGGCCATCCCACGCCGTGGGCGCCCGGTTCGCTTCGGCACCCTCCATGCCCAGGAGCGCAGCGGTCCACTCGTCCACGGAGCGGTCCAGCTCGCCGAGCAGCCCTCGCAGCTCATCTTCGGCGAACCACTTCGCGGTGAGGGCGGCGGCGAGCTGACGAATCTCGAAGGGATGAAAGGGCTTATTCAGGTACAATAACCTATGTGCGGGAGGAACGGTGCGCGCGATCTCATCGGGGTCGATGTCGGTATATGCCGTTACGATGACGATCTCGATGTTCGGGTCGAGCTCCCGGATTTGCCGAGCGGCCTCCACACCGTTGATCCCGGGGGGCATGCGCACATCGAGAAAGGCGAGGGCGAAGGGCCGATCCCCGTCGAGGCTCGCTCGCACCTCGGATACGGCGTCCTCGCCCTGGCCGCGGATGGTCAGCTCGTAGTCGGTGGACACGGGTCCGTCGCCCGAGCGTGTGTGGCGGGCCGCCCGAAGCACGGCACGGTACAGAGCCTGGATGTCGGGCTCGTCGTCGGCAACTAGAATGCGCAGGCGGCGGGCGTCGGGCGATCTCATGTTAGCACTCAATCCCGCGCGACGTGTTCTGTCAAGAGGCTGGGCGCCGCAGAGGGTTAGCCGGTGCCTTCGGGGGGGCGATGGTGCTGAGTGAAGATGGACAGCGAAGCTACAGCCGCCTCGTCAGCCCGTACGAGGAGGATCTGCGGGCCTTCGTGCGTGGCCTGACCCGATCCTCCGAAGCCGCGGAGGACGTGGCCCAGGAGAGTCTCATCCTGGCCCACCGCAACCTGTCCGAGCTTCGGAACACCGAGCGCGTCTGGCCCTGGCTTAGGACTATCGCTGTGCGCGTCGCCCGGCGCCATGGCAAGCGCGAGCGCTCTCGGGCGGGGCGGCGGCTGGTGTCCGACGCCGAACCTGATAAGTCGGCCCTGGTGGGATGGGTGGACGACGACGGTAGTGCCGACGCCCTCCTCGAAGCCATCACCAATATGGACTCACGCCACCGGCATCTGGTGGCCATGAAGTATCTGGCGGGGTTCTCCTACGAGGAGATCAGTGCGTACACGGGCCTCGGCCATGGGCAGATTGCCGAGCTGCTGCGCAGCGCCAGGGACAAGCTGGCGACGGCACTCGCTTCGGGTCCGGGGGAGGCTGGAGACGTGGGCGAGTGCCCCTGGATCGCCCCGCGCCTCGGCCGCCTGGTCTTAGGCGAGCTGCTGCTCCCACATGCCCTGCTGGCCACCGATCATGTGGATCACTGCCGCGAATGCCGAGAGGCGTTGGGCTCGCGCTCTGAGCGGATCGCGGTGTCTTGGCTCAGGGAGCACGTGGCGAGTATGGCCGCGGGCGACACGGCGGCTCACTGGGCTCTGCAGGCGATGGCCGAGCGTCTGCCTCTCGGCGGGCTTGAGGCTGGCCTGGAGTATGCCGAGACGGAGGACCGTCGGGTGGACGACGCCCCTTGGCGGCTGGCCTCGGTATACCTGGCGATGAACGGCCCGCGCCAGCTCAGGGAGAACGCCGCGGAAACGGCGCGGGAGCTCGTGGCGGGTCGCCCGGACGAGCCGGCGCTGGCCGCCCTCCTGATGGAAGCGCTGGCGCGAGCGGGAGGCGACACCATGGCTCTCCGCGACCGGGCCATCCATGGGCCCGCCTCGGGGCCCGACACGGCATGGGCGCTGACCGAGGAGGCGCGGCTTGCACTGGAGGCCGGCGCGAGCCACAGCGCCGTAACCCTGACCGATGCCGTGCTGGAGGCCATGCCCCAGCATCCTGGAGCGTGGATCGTCCGAGGGCTGGCCGATCTGCGGCTGGGGCATCCAGCTAGGGCGGCACGATCAGCCCTGCGGGCCGTTGCGTGTAGCCGCGGACGGCCCCAGCTCTGGGCCGAGGCCGCCAGGATCCTCGGCAGTCCCTCGGACGATGGCCCGGCCGTGGCGACCAGGCACGCCGAGCATGTGCTCCAGGCGATGCCTTGCCGAGCTCTCGGGTGGGAGACGGCCGCCTGGGCCGCGGTGAAGTCCGGAGGCGTCGAGCGCCCACTGGAGTACGCTCTGCACGCCCTGGACCGAGTCAACCCCTGCCTCCATGGAGACGGCAGACGGTTGGCGTTCGTACTCCGCTCACTGAGTGACGAGGCGGAAGCGGCGGGGCGGACCCGAACCCTAGCCGGGGGATTGGCGGACTTCGAGGATCCTCAGGAGCGTGGAGCGGGCTACTACGTGCTGGGTCAGGTGTGCCACCTGATGGGGCATCCACGGTGGGCCCTGCGGTGCATGAAGCGAGCCGGGCAGGTGCGCTATCATCCGCCCCTGGCGTGGGTGGGCGCCGACGTGGAGTCACTCCTGGCCCAGCCCGAGGTGTTCGGGGTGCCCTAATGCGGGCCGACAGAAACTGCGGTTTTTGTTTCGCCGCCAGGCCCAAATCCGTGCCAAGCGATGCCTCTGTATTAATGACGAGGTACCCACGTGGTCGCATGAGGTGGATGAGCGGACTGCAGGGTACTACCGGTGCGGGCCCGGCGATCCCGACGGTCAGTGGGTGTCGCGTGGAGGCAAGTGGCTTCGGATAGCGGTAGCAAGAGGAGGATGACACCCAGCCCGCTGGGAGGACCGGCCTTGGAGCGCCCGGATAAAGGCGCTTAGAACGATCCCCGTTGCATCCATGCGGGGCCGGTCCCGAGGGGCAGAGATGCGCCTCAGATGCGCTGGCTTGCCCCCGGTAGCTGCCAGGTGCGGCGGCGACGCGGAAGCGTTGCCGCCGCACTCTGTTGTACAGCCGAGTGCGTGCAGGTACGTCATGGGAGGAATGGGCACGCCGGGGGGGAACGAAGACAGTGGACGGCGCGTCGGAGAGATGCTCGCGGCGCGCGCCGGTGGGCGTGTGTGGAGAGGAGCCCGAACCGAAGATGACAACGTCTCGGAAGTTCGCCACCCTACTGGGTGTGGCGATTGTAGCTGCTTCACTAGTGGCGGGTGTGCTTCCCGTCGCCGCTCAGGACGGTGAGGAGTACGCACCCCAGAAGATGTGTGAGGTATGCCATAAGCTGCCTCAGGCCGACGGTGAGGTGGCACCGGTCACCGACCTGTACATGGAGACCAAACATGCCAAGGCCGAGGGCGAGGGCCCGCGCTACACCGCGCCCGACGACGAGCCCGGGGTGGGCTGCCAGGCTTGCCACGGAGCCGGTCAGAAGCATGTGATGGAGCACGGGGCACCGGAGTTCATCCACAACCCCGAGGATATCGAAGAGAAAGAGGGCCGGTTCTCGCTCTGCGGACGCTGCCACGCTCTGTATGAGGAGGAGTGGGTCGAGGACTACGCCTTTGGCGACAACATCCTCGATGACATCACTCTGCTCGATGCCACGGGCGAGAAGCTCCAGCAGCTCAGCGAGATGAAAGATAGCAAGCACTTCACCGACCCGACGGCTCCTACATGTATCAACTGCCACACGGGCCACAAGGAGCTAAGTGAGGAGCTTCCTCACCAGATCCGGAAGCCCATCAACGAGCTGTGCCTGGAGTGCCACGCCGACCAGGAGGACTACGCTCACTCGGGTTGGGACGAGATCCCCGAGGACGCCACATGCAGCACGTGCCATATGCCCAACAAGAAGCACGTGTTCGTGGCGCCGGAATCGGCCGACGCTCTGTAGGACGAAGCGATCAGAAGAGTGCGAGGACCTGGGATGGGCGGGGCGAACATAGGCCCCGCCCATTCGCCGGGAGGGCCCATTGACAGGGGCCAGTGAGGCATATAGTATCAGGGCGGATTGTGAATGATTTCACAAGCCGCCCCCGAAGGGTAAGTCTAGGGAGCCTACGGGGTCCACGCCACTAGGCGTGAGGCTCCGGGAATCAGTGCTCGATGCGCGGCCAGTATGGGTCGCGGGCGCAGTTGCGGGTCGATGGGTGCGAGTCCGTGGTGAGGACCGCTTCGAGATCGGCCTTCTTCCCGCGCATCCACAACCTGGCCCGTGTGGGGATCCACCACGACCCACGCCCAGCCATTGGTGTCCGGTCGTGTACATAGCAGACCATGCTAGGAGGCGTTGACAGGCTGATGGCCACCGCAGGGAAGCCGCTCAGCGGCGAGCTAGTCAAGGAACTCGAGCGCATACCCGAGGGCGAGAAGATCAAGCAGTGCCTTCAGTGCGGCACATGCAGTGCCTCGTGCCCGACCGCCCATGCCATGGATTACACGCCGCGCGCGGTGATCGCGGCCATGCGGGCGGGGGAGCTGGAGAAGGTGCTGCGGAGTGATACGGCCTGGCTATGCGCCTCGTGCTATAGCTGCACCGTGCGCTGCCCGGCGGGGATCCAGTTCACCGACATGATGTACGGCCTTAAGCGTCTGGGCCTGAAGCACGGGATCACGCCGGGCGACGACCGGGGCCTGAAGCTCATGTCCACCTTCGTGGAGGACGTTGACGAGTCCGGCCGTAGCTCCGAGCTCTGGCTCATGGCCAAGTACTTCATGCGGACGGGGCCCCAGGCGGCTCTGCGCGACGCCGCCTTCGCCTTCAACATGTGGAAGAACCGTAGGCTGAAGCTCAAGGCCGAGCGAGTACAGGCCGCCGAGCAGCTCAAGGCCATCAACCGAGCCCTCGAGAGGAGACAGGGATGAACTACCTCTTCTACCCGGGGTGCGCCCTCGAAGCGAGCTCACCTCACTACTACAAGAGCTGCAAGTTCGCTTGCGAGAAGGTCGGTATCGAGCTCGACGAGCTGGAGGACTGGACCTGCTGCGGCGCCACCGCGTATGTGGGAACCGATGAGGTCAAGGCGACGGCGTACTCGGCCCGCAACCTGGCCCTCGCCGAGCAGCGGGGCGCCACGGACCTGGTCACCGCCTGCAACGCCTGCTACATCACCCTCCGCAAGGCCGACAAGTGCTTCACGAACGAGGCCATGCGCAATGATGCGAACATGGCCCTGAAGGCCGCTGGGCTGGAGTACAACGGAACCGTGCGTGTGCGGCACATCGCCGAAGTGTTGCTCAACGATGCCGGCACCGAGGGCATCGCCGAGTCCGTTACCTCGCCCCTGGAGGGGCTCAAGGTAGCCTGCTACCACGGCTGCCTACTCACCCGGCCCTTCACCGACGTAGGCGATCCCGAGCGGCCTGTCATCATGGATCGGGTGCTCGAGCCCACGGGCGCGGAGATGGTCGACTTCCCCGTCACCTCCAAGTGCTGTGGCGGCATGCTCATGACCACTCGCCGCGAGGTGGCGCTGCCCCTGGTCTACGAGGTCCTCTCCTGCGCACGGACCATGGG
>WJIW01000214.1 GCA_014730065.1 Armatimonadia bacterium
GTGAATCCCTGCTTGGTGCGCATTTGGATGGTCTCCTCTCGGACCAGGGCGGCGCGATCCCGGTGGGGCAGTGGTCCCCTTCTCCACGGCCCACAGCGGTGAGTGATCACATGCCGCCTTCATCTACGTCCCCTGCCCGGTTGCTATTCCGGGCCGATGGTCTCCGCGCCCGACTTGGCCGCGGGCCCCCCGGTCGCGGCCTCGTCCCCTTCCGCATCCCCTCCACCACATCCCGACGCCACGAGCGTGGAGCCAGGAAGGATGAGCAGACACAGGCTCAGCAAAGCGATGACACGCCTCAAGTTACACCTCCCTCCACAGAACCGGCATAACCGGACGACAATACAAGATTGGCCGCCCTGGAACGCCCTGCCGCCAATCGCGGCCAGGGCGCACATCCGGCTCATGTTGTCACGTGTGCTGGGGACCAGGTCCCCTTCTCCAGCGACACAGAAAAAGCGCTCCAACGAGGTGGCCTCTATTCCACCCGCTGAGCGCTGCCTGTCTCTTGGCCGTGCGGTCGATGCCACATGGCGCTGTTGGTCCAAACCGCGGCGGCCCAGGTTTCCAGGCTGCCACAGGGCTTGCATTCGATCTCCAGTCCGAACTCAACCAGCATGATTGTAGCCCTTCGCCTGACCGGAGTAAAGGCCCACACAGCCGGGCGGGCGGCAGGTCCCTGCACGGGGCGCCCGAAGTCCCCAGGACACCACATGAGGGGCGTGCCAGAGCCATGACTAGACGCCAGTTCATCGGGGCGGCCGCAGCGGGCGCGCTCGCCACCAGCGCCCGACCCGAGGCCACCGAGGGGCTTACGGTGCTCTCGACCGAGGGGTGCGGCCGGGCGACCGCGTACCCGGAGACGAACAAGATCATCACCCTGGCGGGCAAGACCCATGTCTGCTGGCTGGATTCCCCTGCCGAGGGGTTCGTTGCCCGCATCGCGACCCTGAGCCACCGACGGCGGGAGTGGGCGGGTCCCTTCGACCTGGGCGAGGCCTTCGACAACCACGGTGGGCCGGCTCTCGCCGTCGACTCCCGGGGCATCCTCCATACCGTCTACTACCCCCACCACCACCCCTTCCGGTACCGGCGGTCGCTCGCGGCCAACGACGCCTCGGCCTGGTCGGAGGAGACCGAGTTCGGCGAGCGATGCACCTACCCGTCGATGGTGTGCGGCTCCGACGACACCCTCTACCTCACCTGCCGGGAGAGCAGCGATGCCCGGTGGGGCTTGCACTTCTACCGCAAGCGGCCGGACGCCGAGTGGGAGGGGCCGCTCCGGCTATTCGAGGGGCATGCTCCCGGCGGGTACATCCACCTGGGCGCGTCGCTGGCCATCGCCCCCCGCACCGACCGCCTCCACCTGGGCTTCCACCTCTACGAGACGGGCACAGGCGAGATGGGCTACCTCGTCACCTACCTCACCTCAGCCGACGGCGGCGACACCTGGACCACCTCCGCCGGTGAGCGTATGGACCTGCCCGCAGGTCCGGCCACCGTGGAGCCCATCGCCCAGTCGGCCGCCACGACCGGCCCCGAGGATCATCGGGCGGGCAACCTGGTCCTCGACGCCGAGGGGCGGCCATGGCTCACCTACACTCGCTGGGATGGCCCACCGTGGCGAACGCACGTCGCCGTCCTCACCGGCCCGGGCCACTGGCGCCGACTGGACCTGCTGCCGGCCGTGGAGCGCGCATGGCCGGGCCATGGCATCGTGACGCCCGGTGGAGCGACCTTCGGCGAAGACGGCCAGCTCCACGTCGTGGGCGTCTTGCTCCCGAACGACCTTGGCGGCGAGAGCCACTGGGGCCATTCGGGCGCCGAGGTGATCTGGCTGGCGTCCACCGACCGAGGCCGGAGCTTCCAGTGCCGGCGCCTGTCCCCGGCGCGGCCAGGGATCCCCGACTGGCTCCCCAGCATCGAGCGTCCCACAGGGCACAACTTGGTGGGGGTGCCGCACGTGGAGTGGACCCACGGTCACCGGGGAGATTCGAACGCCGAGCTGCTACGGAACGATGTGCTCTTCGCTCGGCTGGGGTGAGTACGGGCTATCGTACCAGCGGGAAGCTCAGGATCATGTCGATCAGTTTGAAGGTGCCGCGGTTCTGCCGGTAGCGGCTGAACTTCCGCCGGACCATGCGCTCGCGCACCGCCTGGAACCCCAGGCTCTCGTACAGCTCACGTGCGCCCCGGTTCTCCTCCAGCACCGATAGCCACAGGCCCGTGCTATCGGGGATGGCTTGTACCACCGCGAGGGCCAGCTCCATGACCTGGCGGCCGAGGCCCCGGCCCTGCCAGCCCTGCTTGACGCAGATCCCCAGCCGCGGGCACACGCCGGGGAAGGGCTGGAGCGACAGATGCCCCACGACCTCGGTACTTTGGGGCACCAGGACCAGGTGCAGCTCGGCGCCCCGCTCCTGCAGCATGGCCATATCGCGGGTGATGTCGGGCGTGAAGTCGGAGAGGACGAAGAACATGCGGTCCGTGTACTCGTCGAGGCCCCGGTAGAAGGCGGCCAGGGCATCGGCGTCGTCCCGGGTCATGGGGCGTAGCACAGCCGCCTCCCCGTCCCGGGCACGGAGGAGGTGGGGCTCGTAGGGCGAGGGGCCTAGCTCGCCCGCAGCGGGAATGTCTCTTCTAGCTCCGGTACCCATGTGGCACCCACAAAGTTGCGCACTCGCGCTCGGATTCGCGTGTGATCGATGTCGATCCAGCGGTACTCTTGCCGGTCCACTCCGATGTCGCGCCACCCTCCCAGGTTGGCGGTGACCATATGTACGACGCCGTCGCGCTCAATGATCGGAGGGTAGCCGTGGTCGCAGACCATGCGATGGTCATTGTGCACGTGGCCTGTCAGGAACAGCCTGATATTGGGCGATCTCTCTACGGCCTGCAGCATCTCGTCGGACTGGGCCAGGTACAGATGGTACGGAGGATTGTCCGGGGCCAGCAGCTCGGCCAGGCAGCCCGACTCGGTGTTGTCGCAAGACCAGAAGGTGGTGTCTTTGAGTGGCGCATGGCAGAGGACCACCACCGTGGCCTCGGGCCGTGCCGCCGCGGCTTGAGCTAGCCACTCGCCGAAGCCCTCGCCCAAGGGTAGCTCATGGTCCTCGGACTGGGCGCCCACGGTGAGGAGCCGCACACGGCCCACATCGAGGACCGACCGGATGGGGTGGCCCACCTGGCGGAGCCACGCTTCGTCCCCGCCCGCCAGGAAGTCGGCATTGCCTCGTGTGACGCGGAACGGGAGGCCGGGGTTGATCTCCTGAAGCTGGCCGAACAGTCGCCAATGCTGCGGGTCCAGATCGACCACATCGCCCATGAATGCCAGAAGGTCGGGACCCAGGCTGATGGCGTCTTCGAGCGCGCCGGCGGCCTTCTCCCACGACTCCTCGTCGAACCCCAGGTGTAGGTCACCGAAGACCGGGAATCTCACCGTCTCGGGCGAGTCCATGGATCCACCGTCCAGCATTCCGTTACCCGCTCCGGATCGGGTCGTCTCCCGCAGGAGTGATCGCTATCGTGATTGGCGGGAGCGCGTGGGAATCGAACCCACCAGAGACGGGATCAACCGCCCCTCACTGGTTTTGAAGACCATGCCGCTCACCAGAGCGGACTCGCCCCCGCGGCAGCCCCACCGGGGTGCACTGGAGCTACGAGAAGACCTTCACCAGCGCCGACGCCAACTCCTCCCAATCGCCCTCCAGCACGGTCCGCATGTCCAGCAGAACAGCCCCCTCTCGAACCAAGGCGAAGACGGCCGGGTCCTGGCACCGAAGCTCCCTCGCCACGCGCTCGGGACGCTCCGTCTCTAGGGCGAGGCGCCAGGAGGGGAGTGCGGTGCCGGCCAGCGAGCCGCTTCCGGGAGCGGCCTCCCCCGGCTCGGTGGAGAGGCCGAGCCCCGGGCACTGCCTGGCCAGATCCGATCGCAAGGCTTCGGCCCGGCCCCGGAGTGCCTCGGCATCCTCGCGCATCATCCGCTCCGCCGGCGGCATGGCTTCCGGGCCGGTCCGGAGGTGAGCTGCCAGGCAATGGCCCAGGGCGCTCAGGGTCAGTTTGTCGACCCGGAGTGCCCGGGCCAAGGGGCTCTTGGCCATGGCGGCGATGTGCTCCCTCCGCCCCGCCAGGACGCCCGCCTGGGGGCCTCCCAGGAGTTTGTCGCCCGAGAAGCAGACCACATCGGCGCCATCCTCGATGGCTGATGCAACCATCGGCTCCGCATCCTCGCGCTCGAGGCCCGGGACCTGGCGCGTATCGTACAGGCAGCCGCTGCCCACGTCGTACAGCAGGGGCAGGCCCAGCTCGCCCGCGATCTCCGAAAGCTCCGCCGTCGTCGCCTCCTGGGTGAAGCCCACCATCTTGAAGTTGCTCGGGTGCACCTGGAGGATCAGCGCCGTATCATCGGTGGCCGCGCGGAGGTAGTCCTCGGCCCGCACCTTGTTGGTGGTGCCGACCTCGACCAGTCGGGCCCCCGAAGCCTCGATCACATCGGGCATCCGGAAGCTCCCTCCGATCTCCACGAGCTGGCCCCGGGCCACAATGACCTCCCGGCCCCTAGCGAGGGTGTCCACGGCCAGCAGAGTGGCGGCGGCGTTGTTGTTGACCACCAGCGCGTCCTCGGCCCCCGTGAGCCAGCGGAGCACGTCTCGCAGATGGTCCTGCCGGCTACCTCGCTCGCCGCTCTCGCGGTCGACCTCCACGTCGCAGTAGGCTGTCTGCAGCCATGCGGCCGGCAGTGGCGCTCGGCCCAAGCCAGTGTGGAGGATCACGCCCGTCGCGTTGATGGCCCGGCGGGGTCCCGCGGCCGCCA
>WJIW01000215.1 GCA_014730065.1 Armatimonadia bacterium
CCTCCCGGCGGGCCCGAACACGGGCCAGTCGACCCACCCCTGATGGTCCTGCGGCAGGCCCAGCTCTCGGTGCCAGGGCTCGCGCTCGTACCCCGGTGGGAACCACGCCGCTCCCGCCTCCCACTGGCCCCGGCGCGAGGCGGCATGGCTGTTCTCCAGGTCGATCTCGTGTCCGTGGAGCTCCTCGATGTCGCCACCGGAGAAGATCTCGAGCTGGAGCCTGCGGGCGCTCCCCTCTCCCCGGGTGTAGATTCGGCAGCGGCTGAAGCCCACATCGAGCACGGCCCGAGCCAGGAGCTCCAGCCGCGCGTGGCGATCCATCCCCGTTACCCGCAGGGTGTCGGTGATATCCTGAGCCGTCTCCAGAACGGCCATGACGGGTCCGCCCCCCGATGGCCCGAACATGGGCTTGGCAGTGAGCTGGTAGTAGCGGAGAGCGGGCTTGCGGGAGCCGTCGGGCCTCAGGGCGTTGACCCTCATCAGGGCCACCTGCTGCACCTCCCGCGCCTCCTCCAGGGCCTGACGCACGCCACACCCAAGGCAGGGGGCGGGGCTCAGGCACTCGCCCACTTCGGCGTAGCAGGGCAGCCACGACCGGCCGAACTCGCTGCGTAGAAGCGGGTATCCCATCTCCTCGCGAAGCGTGTCATTCATGTACCAGACCCTGAAATGGCGGTCGACCACAGCCACGCCAACGCCGAGCTGCTGGAGGGCCTGGATCATCGGATCCCGGTCTTCGGTATACTTCTGCAGCCGCTCGCGCAGCGCTCGGAGGAAGTCCAGGCGCTCGATCAGGCCGCGGACCAGAGCCTCCACGCTCTCGAAACCCTCGGCCACGTAGTCGTCGGCGCCCGCGGACAGGGCCGCGATCTGTAGGCCTTGGTGATCGCATCGCTCAGCGGTGCAGAAGGCTACGATGCCCGCTTCGGGGTTCCTGGACCGCAGCTCGCGGATGGCGACTAGGCCCGAGGGTGTGGACGACGCCTGGTCAGCCGACGATAGGCATAGATCCACGAAGGCGTGATCGTAGGCTTCGGGGGCCTCGGGATCGGCGGGCAGGGCCTCCAGGGCCTCCTCGGCGCTGGCATGCAGAGCGATGTCGTGGCCCAACCCGGCCAGGACTTCGGTGAACACCATAGGCGAGACCTCGGGGTTCCGCAGAATCAGCACCCTCGACGTACCTTCGGCATCGGTCGTGCTCGCACCGGACGACATGGGCTGGGACTCCTCTCGAGCGACGCGTGCGCGCTGCACCGGCGGCGGTCGCGCCTTGAAGTGTACGGCATGGATCGGCCTAGGGGGAAATGACAAGACGCCGCCATCTGCGTATCATGGGGACCGTCAGTGAGGCTAACCTACGCCTTGGGCGGCGGGCCGAGTCGAGCCCGCCCCGAGCCGTGTACATTAGGGATGGGATAGTAGATGCCACGGGATTCCGACGTCCTGCCTGTGTTCGACCCCACGTACCTCCAGTTCGGCAAGATACCATGCTTCCAGTATGACGGAGACCTCAAGAGCGAGATCGAGAAGGGCCGGCTGAGCAAGGAGCGCGCCCTGGAGTTCCTGCGCTGGGGTCACTCGGTAAGGGCTTTCGAGGAGATGATCGCCGCGGTGAAGGCGGGCAAGTACGAGCCACTGCCCGACTTCAAGTTCGTCGGCGCGACCCACCTGTCCATCGGCCAGGAGGCCGTCGCCGTCGGCGCCATCGGCGCAATCGGCCCCCTGGACTACATCACCTCGTCCCACCGTGGGCACGGCCACTCCATCGTCAAGGGCGCCTACGCCCTGTCGGCGCGGACCGACGAGGAGCTGAAGGAGTTCTGCGACATCCCTCAGGTGGAGGGCTCCGACGCCCAGGAGCAGGCCTTCCGCACCCACCTCGTCAAGGCCGTGGGCGAGATGTTCGGCAAGGAGCTGGGCTACTGCCACGGCCGAGGCGGCGGGATGCACATCGCCGACTTCTTCACCGGCCATCTGGGCGCCAACGCCATCGTGGGCGGCTCGTCGGCCATGGCAGTGGGAGCTGCCCTTGGGGCCGAGAAGCTGGAGGATGGCAAGCTCTGTCTCTGCATCGTTGGTGACGGCGCGGCCAACAACGGCATCTTCCACGAGGCCTGCAACTTCGCCGCCATGGACCAGTTCGAGCGCGGCCTGCCCACTATCTTCCTGTTGGAGAACAACCAGTACGGCATGTCGGGCCAGCAGGTCGGCGAAGTCACCGGCGTGGACCACCTCGCCCGCCGCGGCGCTGGCTACAACGAGCAGATGATGCATGCCGAGGTCGTCAATGGCATGGACGTCTGCGCGGTGTTCGATGCCCTCACCCGGGCCGCCGAGACTTGCCGCAACGGCGATGGTCCGATCCTCATCGAGGCCCTTACCTACCGCTATGTGGGCCACTCCCTCTCCGACCAGTTCCGCTACCGGAGCCGAGACGAAGAGGCCGCCTGGAAAGCCCTCGATCCCATCGACGCCTACGGCCAGGCCGTCATCGACGCGGGTCTGATGACTGAGGATGAGGTCCAGGGCGTGCGCGACTGGGC
Organism: Armatimonadia bacterium; assembly: GCA_014730065.1. Classification (GTDB taxonomy): domain Bacteria; phylum Armatimonadota; class Zipacnadia; order UBA1398; family UBA1398; genus UBA1398. Next base: position 2,544 of record WJIW01000215.1, read on the forward strand.
GCTGAAGGAGATCGAGAACGCCGCCCTCATCGCCGCCGACTCTCCCGATCCCGATCCGGCGGAGATCACCCGTGGGCTGTTCGCGCCCACCATGAGCGAGAGCGTGCCGCCCGAGTTCGTACCGGACCCCGCCGACTTGCTGAAGGAGCCCCGCAAGACCCGGCGCGACAAGGAGGGCCGGATCCTCAACCGCCACGCCGTGGCCGAAGCGATGATCGAGGAGATGCTGCGGGACAAGCGCGTCGTCTTCTATGGCGAGGACATCGCCGATTACGGCGGCGCCTTCCAGGCCACCGTCGGCCTTCTGGAGACCTTTGGGCGGAACCGGGTCTTCAACACAGCCATCAGCGAGGCGGCCATCATCGGCACGGGCGTTGGCGCCTCCATGGCGGGGCTGCGGCCCGTGGTCGAGATCATGTACATCGACTTCCTCTTCCAGACAATGGACCAGCTCGGCAACCAGGCCGCCAAGAACCGCTACATGTTCGGCGGCAAGGCTAAGCAGCCCCTGGTCGTTCGCACCACCATCGGCGGCGGCAAGGGCTACGCCGGCCAGCATAGCCAGAGCCTGGAAGCCCTGTGCACCATGGTGCCGGGCCTGAAAGTCGTCGCCCCCTCCACCCCATATGACATCAAGGGCCTCCTCAAGACGGCTATCCGGGACGACAACGTGGTCGTCTTCATCGAGCATCAGACCCTGTATGCCGAGCGCGGCGAGTGCCCCGAGGAGGAGTATCTGATCCCCTTCGGCGAGGGCGTCATCCGGCGCGAAGGCACCGACGTCACCCTGGTCGCGTACAGCTACATGGCCAAGGTAGTCCAGGAAGCGGCCGAGATCCTCGAGGAGAAGGGTGTCTCCGCCGAGGTCATCGACCCCCGCACCCTAATCCCCTTCGACTACGAGATGGTGGCCAACTCGGTGAAGAAGACCGGGCATCTGCTCGTCGCCATGCAGGCACCGGAGACGGGCTGCTTCGCCGAGCACATCATCACCAAGACCCAGGAGCGCGTCTTCGAGCACATGAAGAAGCCCGCACGCATCGTCGCTGCGTATGACGTGCCGCCCCCCATGGCCGCCCCGCTGGAGCAAGAGAACATCCCCAGCCCCGAGAAGGTTGCCCGGAACGCCATGGAGCTGATCGGCAAGGCCTAGTGCCTGTCGGCAGTCGTCAGCGGAAGTCACCATCGAGCCCTCTCCCTCGCAAAGCGCGGGAGGGGGCTCTTAGATTCCGGGGCTCGTCGCTACCGGCTCAAGGGTGATGACCAAAGGCGAATGGCGATGGGCGATGTGAACGGTCGAGGCACTCAGCCGGGCCTCCCACTCACCCGGCAGCGATGGAGCCGTCCCCTGCGACCACCTCAGAACTCCCGACTCCGAGAGGCTCAGGTCCAAGGTGATCGGTGGGAGCGCGAGGGGCGGCGCCTCGGGCGGCAGGGGAACATCACTGTCGCCACCCGGGCTGACCGTCACTTCCCGATCCGTGATCCAGCCCGATCCACCCGGCTCGCTTGCACGCCGAACCACCACCCGCAGGGGGGCGCCCGCGTCGCCTTCCACACCGACGTGCAACAGCCCGTCGGTGAGATCCAGCTTCCACATCAGACGCTGCGCCTCCGGGTCTGTCGCGACGGTGTCGCGGGAGAAGACCTCACCCGCGATGGCCCAGGGCGTTGGCGCATTGGCCGACCCAGCCGAGGACCCGGGGGGGCCCGTGGCGGTCGCGGCAGTGGGAGGCACCCCGCCATCTCTCAGCGACCCCCAGTACGCCGCGGCCAGCAGCACCACGAGGCTCAGCGCCGCCACCCCCACCGACCAGCGGAGCAACGCTCCAATACCTGGTGTGCTGGGCTCTGGTGACTCCTCCCCGGCCTCGGGGGCCTGCGGCGCTGACTCCGCGGCGACAGGTGGAGCCTCCGGCTCCGGCGGCTCTTCCTCGACGATCAGGGAATCCTCGGCCACATCGAACTCCGCAGCCGCGCGAGGGGCCTCCGGCTCCGGCGGCTCTTCCTCGACGATCAGGGGATCCTCGGCCACATCGAACTCCGCGGCGGCGCGGGGAGCCTCCGGCTCTAGCGGCTCTTCCTCGACGATCAGGGGATCCTCGGCCACATCGAACTCCGCGGCGGCGCGAGGGGCTTC
>WJIW01000021.1 GCA_014730065.1 Armatimonadia bacterium
GTACCGGTTCAGGGGGGCCGGGTGGTAGCAGAGGTCGGGGTCCATGTAACGAGCCAGCTCCCATCCCCGCCGGGCTGCTCCCGCCGCGCCGATGACGTCGGCCACGTCGAGCCGGCAGCGGCCCAGCAGAGCCCAAGCCCATCCGTCCGTCGCCCGGATCGAGAGGCAGGATTCTACTAGGACCGCGGCCATCCTCGGCTCATCCAAGGTCTCCCGGACCACGAAGCCCAGCTCACCCAGGGAACGGGGATCATCGGTGCCCTGACATGCCTCGATGAGCGACAGGGCTGCCGCCCGCAGGGCCTCGGTGTCGAGTCCGCTGGCCTCCGCCGATCGCAGAGCCCACAGAGCGTCCAGGGCGCGCACGGCCGGAGGCTGGTTGTAGCCAGCCGAGTCGATGCCCTCCGCCACCTCGGCGGCGAAGGGCTCGGCCAGCCCCAGTAGGGCGCAGCAATGCAGGGAGGCCAGATGGGCCCATGCTCGGGCGGGACCCAGCCACCGGGGATCGCGCCCGATCTCCCACACCTGATCGAGCACCGCCGGCAGCAGCTCCTCGCGCAGCTCGTCTTGCTCCATTCCCTGGTCGATGGCTCGGTCCACGGCCGGCGGCCTCAGGAGCTGGCAGACGACATCGAGGACGTTCTGCAGGCCCTCGTGGTACTCGGCGGAGCTGGCCGACTCCAGCGCCTCCCTGAGCCGGGCCCAGGCCCGAGGCATGGCCCCACCCATCGCCTCCCGAAGCGCCAGGTGGTACTGGCCGTCACAGAGGGCCAGCGGATCGGAGGCGGCACGCGCCTCCTCTATGAGCTGGTCACAGTAGTCGGCTCCCCGGGGGTGCACCATCTGCAGGATCATCAGGCCGATGTGCTTCTCGGGCGAGTACGGTGCCGACTCGATGGTCCGGGCCAGATGCTCGACCGTGCGAGCCGGGGCCTGGCGGTGATGCCGCTCCAGCAGAACCTGAACGGCGTGGGGCAGGAAGGCCAGGTCGCCGGGTAGGTCATCGGGGAAGGCCTTGCCGGAGACGGCCGACAGGTCGTCCCCTGATCCCAGGTTGTAGAGGCACCAGGTGCGCCAGTACAGAGCACGGGCCCTCAGCCGGGGTGATGCGTCCGACATGCTCTCTACGAGCCGCAGGGCCCGGTCAGCGTCCTGGCTCGCCTGGCGAGCGTGGCCTACGCCGCGCCTCAGTTGCGCCCTGAGCAGAAGGGCCTCCACGGTTATCTCCCGTGCCCCCGGTCCCAGGCGGTGCAGTCCGGCCCCGGAGCCCAGCAGGTCCTCGAGAATCGCCAGGGCCGAACCGAGTCGCCCGGCCTGGCGCAGCCGGCAGGCGCTATCCACCAGGGAGCGAACATCGGTCAGCCTGCGGGTGGGGGTTACCGCCGGTCCCGCGTCTCCCGCGTCCGCGGTGAGGGTGAGGTGCCCGAAGTCCAGCCCCAAGGCATCCTCGATCTCCCGGATGCGCTGGAGCGAGGGCCTGGAGCTGCCGGAGAGGAGTTGGGAGACGTACTGACTGGACTTGCCGCCCAGGCGGCGCCCCAGCTCGGCGCGAGTCACGTCCAGCTCCTCGAGGGTCATCGCCAGCCGCCGCTGGAAGAGCGTCAGTTGGTCCGGCGTGGGTCGCTCGCTGCTCATGCTCCTCGGGGCCGGGCCACGGCTAGGCTTGATCCACCGCCGCGCGGATGCGCCGAGCCAGGTCCTTGGCGGCCTCCCCGTCCTTGCCTCCGGGTGGCTCGCCGAAGGTGCTCACACCCATGGACTCCACCGTGGCGCCCGGGCCTCCCATCATCTGGATGCCGCTCATCTCGCAGGTATCACCGAACCCGCATCGGATACAGGGTACGTTCCCGATGATGACTAGATTGCCCGCGTTCTCCACGCCCTCCTCCATCATCCAGATCCCCAGTTGCTGGCTCGCGAGGTCCGAGGCCGGTGGCAGGCCCTCGGCGCCGGGCGGGCAAGCCGTAGTGATGACTCCGGCGCCGACCTTGCCCACGGACTTGCCTGCCTTGTGACGGAGGCAGTACATGCGCTCCATGAAGGCCTTGGTGCGTGCGTCCAGGCTACTGTACGGCGTGAAGCCGCCCACCACCACGGCCCGCGCCTGGTCGAACACGTGCGCCAGGGCCTGGCCGTCATCCTTGATGACGCATTGGTTGGTCTCCACGCAGGCCAGGCACGCCCGGCAGGGCTCGATCCTCTGGGTGGACAGCTTCACGAACTCGCTGTCCAGGCCCGTCTCATCCAGGACGAATCTCACGGCCCGATCGGTGTTGCTGTTGGGGATGGGACTTCCACTAACTCCCAGGATGGTCGGCATGGGCGGGCTCCTTCTCCGGAATCGGGGTCGCTCGAAGTTGAGCTTCGACGCCGGAGAGGCGTATCCTGGCGGGCGTTGAGCGGGCGAGCCGGAGTGCGGCCCCGCAGCACCGAGGAGGATCGGCATTGGATTCGAGAACCCGGGTCTTGAAGGCCCTTCGGCACGAGAAGCCCGACCGGGCACCCTTCAACTTCTGGATGGACCGGCGCCTGATGGAGCGCTACGAGCAGCGCATCGGCAACCCCAACTGGCGGGTTACCCACTATGGCGCCGATGTCATTGAGGCGTTCGCCCTTCTGGCCTTCCCCACGGGGCCGGGAGTGGAGCGCGATGGCACCCGATGGCAGACCGGCCCAGCCATGGAATCCTGGGATGACGTGAACTCCCTGGAGCTGCCAGACCCCACCGCCGACGCCGTCTATGACTGGATCAGGCGTGACCTTGATGCCCACCCCGATGTGGCCATCTTCCTGGACATGCCGACCCCTTGGGGCGTCATCGCCGGCATCCGGTCGTACGAGCTGATCTACACGGACATGATGGACGAGCCCGATCGCTTCAAGGAGCTGGCCAGGCGGATCGCCGACATCCAGACCGTGGCCGTCGAGCGCGCTCTCGACATGGGCGTGACGGCCCTCTACCTCATGGAGGACCTGGCGACCACGGCGGGGCTCAGCATGTCGCCGGCGATGATCCAGGAGTTCTGCCTAGACTTCTGCCAAGACCAAGCCGCAGCGGCCAAGTCGCGAGACGTACCCATCCTGTGGCATTCCGATGGCAACACCATCGACCTGATCGAGCACCTGCTGCCCTTGGGCGTCCAGGCCATCAACCCCCTCCAGTACCACCTCCACGACTACGATGAGTTCAAGTCCCGGTTCGGGGACCGGGTCGCCCTCTACGGGGGGCTGGACAACTGCTTCGTCATCCCCGACGGCACCCCCGAAGAAGTGAGCGCCCAGGTCCTCGACGTGTTCGAGAAGATCGGCAGGCCCGATGGCGCCCTGATCCTATCCAGCCACGACATCCCCCTCCACACGCCCGAGGAGAATGTGGAGGAGATGGTGCGGACGATCACCGAGGAATGTGTTTACCAGTAGGAAGGCGATCCAGCAGCAAGGGCGAACCCGAGATCAGAGTCAGCCACAGGGGTGGTAGCGATGGGTAGGCCTTTACGGGTACTCCGCCTAGTGGAGCGAGTCGCTCCCGGTCGCGCGTACCGACCGGGCGGTAGCGCGTGGCAAGTCAAGCAGCAGGTCCGGGGCCAGGGAGCCGTGATCCTGGCCTGTGCCCTCATACTGCTTTTCGCGGCCATCTTACTGGGGCCCGCCGAGCCGAGCGACACCGCCAAGGACCTGTTCGGCGACAATGCCCAGGACATGGCCTCCCTCGAGCGCCTGTTCGGCATTCTGGCGGTTGCCATCGTCGGTGTGGCGCTCATCTTGGAGCCCCGGCCGTGGGGGCTGGTGGCGGGAGCCCTGGCCGTGGGGCTCATCGGCCTCATCTTCTTCGTCGCCGCCTCGGCGGTGGACAACCAGTGGCTGACCGCTCTGGCGCTGGTTCTCGGTCTCGGCCTCATGGGGTGGTCGGGCTGGCTGCTCAGATCTTACGTCGCCACGTCCCGCCGAGCCAGCCGCTAGCCGTCGCCGCCGCTCGTGCCACCACCCTGGCCGTCATCCCGCGCGAAGGCGGCGCTGGAGAACCAGAAGTGGTTCACGCCCACGACGGCCGTCAGCTCCTCGCCCGCCAGCTCGCCGGCGACGCACTTGCCCAGTAGGCTCCAGCGGCTACCCGTCTCCCGGTCGAACATGCCGTCCTCATTGGCGACGAAGGTCAGCACCTGCTCGCCCGCCCTGCGCTCGAAGGCCGTGGCCGAGCCCACGTCCCTGCCCTCCGCCACCTGCCCCGCGTGGAGGGCCGATGCCGTCCCGGGGCTCCACATCACGACGATGGGAGTGCCCGCTACCGTGTCGTTGATCACCCCGACCCGGCTCAGCGTGTCGTAGGCGTAGGCGCGCTCCTCATCCTCGATCTCGACGAGGAGCACCCGGGCCATGGGAGGCAGGTCCTCGGGGATCGCCCGATCTGAGGGGAACAGGAAGGGCCGGCGGCTCGGCTCATCGTAACCGGCGTAGGGGTTCTCGCCGTAGGGCCGGTCGTGGCCCGTGTCGGACGAGAGCACCAAGCCATCCGGGTGTTCGAGGCGGAACTCGCCATAGGGGATGATGGGCGCGGGGATCTTGGTGAGCTCCTCGCCCACCAGCTCGCCCACGATGGCACGGCCCGTCGCCTGCTGCCACCATGTCTCCGTCTGCCGATCGTACATGATGAGGTTGCTGAGGCGAAGCCTGCCGCTGGTCCCGAAGTCCAGCACTCGCTCGCCGAGCCTCCGGTCGAAGGCAATGGCGGTGTTGCATAGGGGACAGTACGTGACGGTGACGGGGATGTTGCGGGCCGCGGTGTCGTTCACGATCTCGTGGAACATCAGGATCCGCAGGGGATAGGCCCGCCCCTGCTCCCCGACCTCCACGTAGATCACCGGCTCCCTGGGCGCCAGCCAGCCATCGGCCTCGTGGACGGGCAGGAACCGCGGCTCATCGATGGGGGGAATGCCGTCCTTGGATGGGCCGCCGGATCGGATCGAGGATAGGTCAACGGCGGCCTTGCTGAAGTCCGTCGAGAACTCCCGCTCCGCCATGGCAATGGCCGGCGGCACGTCCCCCTGAGGATCGTCGCCTTCCGATGCATCGTCAGCGCATGACAACACGGGCAGCAGAGCCAGTGCGACCACGGCGATCGGGACTCGGGTCAGCGTCATCGGTGGGCACCCCCGGGGCTGGGTTTGGCATGCCTAACACCTCGGAGTGCGCAATGCCGACCGAGGCGTTTCAGCGCGAAGCCGTTGACCCCACTCGCCAGCGTCGGTATCTTGGCCTCGCGGGGGAGGCTCGGAGGCGATGAACATGCGGGCGATCATCGGGGCGGCCGCGGTGGCGCTCCTGGCCTTTGCTGCCGGGCCCGGATGCGATGGCGAAGACACTGGCGAGGCACCACGCGGCGAGACATCGGGCGCACCCGTCCTCCGCGCCTTCGTGAGCGTCCCTCCCCAGGCATACCTGGCGCGCAAGGTGGGGGGAAACCGCGTGGCCGTGGAGATCATGGTGCCCCCCGGCCGCTCGCCCGCCACGTACGAACCCAAGCCGAGCCAGATGGCTGCTCTGGACGGGGCCGAGGTCTACTTCCGGGTCGGCGTGCCCTTCGAGGAGGGGTTCGTCGACGAGCTCGGCTCCAGCCACCCCGATCTGCGGGTGGTCGATACGACGCAGGGGCTCGAGCTGCGGCCCTTGGAGGGGCACGACCACGGCGACGGGCACAGCCATGGACCGGGGCATGATCCCCATGCCTGGCTGGATCCCGAGCTGGCCATCGCGCAGGGCGAGGCCATGACCCAGGCGCTTGCCGAGATCGATCCCGAGGGGGCATCCACGTACGATTCGGGGATGGATCGCCTGCGCGCCGAGCTCGAGCGTACCGATGCTGAGATCCGAGAGATGCTGACCCCCGTGAAGGGCGCGCGGTTCCACGTCTTCCACCCCGCCTTCGGCTACTTCGCCGAGGCCTATGGTCTGGAGCAGGTCGCCATTGAGGTGGAGGGTAAGGAGCCCAGCCCCCGGCAGGTGGCGGAGATCATCGAGCAGGCCGAGGCAGACGGAGCCCAGGTCATCTTCGTGCAGCCCCAGTTCGCCACATCGAGCGCCGAGGCCATCGCCCGGGAGGTGGGGGCGGAGGTGGTGACACTCGATCCCTTGGCCGAGGACTTGCCCTCCAACCTGATGGACATGGCCGTCGCCATCCGCTCGGCCATCGTGCCCACCCAGGGCGGGGAGTGACCGGGGCCCTTGCGGATTCTCATCCTGTGCCACTCCCTGGGCTACGGAGGCGCCGAGAGCTACGCCGTCCGCATCGCTCGGGGGCTGGACGAGTGCGGCCACAGGGTGGGGCTCCTCACCGAGGGCGGCCCCCTCGCCTCTCACCTCCAGGGCAGCGGAGTGGAGCTTATCGAGGCGGGGCTGAGCACCGACCGACTGGATCGAGCCGCGAAGTCGCTGCGCGGTGATGGCTACCACGTCGTCAACTCCCAGCACTACCGGTCGGCGCGCATCGGCGCCCGGCTCGCCGGGGAGCTGGGCATGGGCCATGTGATGACCGTCCACGCCCGTCGGAATCTGTTCGGTCGTATGATGTTCCGGTCATGGACCCCCAAGGTCATCACCGTGAGCCCCGCCGTCGCCGACTCCCTGGATGCGCCCTTCGGGGTGCCGCGGGATCGGATCCACGTCTCTCTGCTACCCATAGACACGACCCTCTACCGCCCCGGCGGCCCTGTCGCCGATCCGCCCGAGGCCTGGGGCGAAGATGGCGGATGTCGGATCATCCTCCACATCAGCCGGCTGGAGTATCGCAAGGTCCGGCCAGCCCTCGCCCTGGTTGGCGCCATGCCGTCGATTCTCGACTGCTGCCCCAAGGCTCGGCTGCTCATCGTCGGCGTGGGTCGTGGAGCTGAGCGGGTGCGGGAGGCCGTCTCGGCGCTCAATGCTGAGCGAAGCGATGTGGCCCGCCTGCTGGAGCCCAGGCCGGATGTATCGCCGCTGTACCGCCTTGCCGAGGTGACCGTCGCCACGGGTCTGGTGGCACGGGAGAGCCTGGCTTGTGGGTGTCCCGTGGTCGCCGCCGGCCGGCTCGGTCACCTGGGCGCGGTGGAGGGCGCGAGCTTCGAGGAGGGCGACCGGGGGAACTTCGGCGATCTCGCCGAGTGCCCGGAGCCGATCTCCGCGGAGGCGATGGCGCGCGACGTGGGCCGGGTGCTCGAGGAGTCCGGCCGGTTCGGCGCCGAAGCTGCCCGGCTGGCCGAACTAGTCGCCGCCCGCTACGGCTTACGGGCCGCCGCCGAGGATATCGAGCCCGTGCTTCGGGAGGCGGCGCGAGAAGACCGGCACTAGTACGCCCTGCCCCGGGCCAGGAGCTCGTCGAGGGCCTCCACGACCCACTCGGTGCGAAGCTCGTGCATGCACTCATAGTTGCGGCAGGTGGGGCGCCGTACGCACGGGTGGCAGTGCATCCGGTGGATGAGGGCCCGGACGTGCTCGCCGGGTGGCTTGAGAAGCTCCGGGGACGTGGGACCGAAAAGGCAGACGGTGGGCACGCCCAGGGCGCCCGAGATGTGGATGGTGCCCGTGTCGGGTCCCACGACCGCGCTGCACCTCTCGATGGCCGCCACGCACCCACCCAGCGAGATCCGGCCCACGGTATCGATCAGCGGCCGGTCGCACCGCGCCATCAGGGCCTCGGCATCGGGCCGGTCGGCGGGCCCGCCCAGGATCATGGGAACCAGGCCCCAGCGGTCCCTGGCCATGTGGGCGATGGCCGCCCAGCGGTCGGTCGGCCAGAACTTGTGAGCCCAGCTTCCGCGCAGGTGCAGCCCGAGCAGGCCCGACTCCCGATGCCCCTCGGCTTCCAGCAGCTCATCGACCTCGGCCCGGCCTTCGTCGGAGACCGGCACATAGCATCGCCGCGCGGTGCTCTCGATCCCCAGGGCCTGGAGCATCCGCATGTTTCGCTCGACCACCGACTCGCCCGCCCAGCCCATGGCGATGAGGTCGTTGGCGGCCAGGGTGGCCCCCTCCCTGGCATCCAGGAAGGCGATGCGGTCGGGCGCCTTGGAGGCCGCCGACACCAGTGCGCTCCGGGCGATGCCGTGGAAGTCCAGGGCGACATCGAAGCTATACGGGCGGAGCCGCCGCTGCATGTTGGCCATAGCTCCGGGAGTGAAGTAGCTGTCGGCCCGCCGCTCCCACACGATCACCTCGTCCACATACTCACTGCCCACGACCACCGGTGCGCTCTTGGGCTCGACAACCCACGCGATGAAGTCATCGGGACAGGCCTCCCGCAGAGCGGCGACGGCCGGCGAGGTCATCACACAGTCGCCGATGGCCGAGAGTCGGATCACGAGGATGCTGCGTCGTCCGTCGGGCGTCATGCTAGGCATCGGCCTCCTCGGGCTGGGTCTTCCATCGCTTGTGGATCCAGAGCCACTGGGACGGCTCCTCCCTGATCCAGGCTTCCAGATCGGTCACCGCCCGCTGCATGAAGGCCTTGGCATCCACCTCGGCATCCCCCGTGGGCTCGGGCACCTCCATGGGCCACAGGTACACGTCGTGGCTGTCATCCTCGGCCCGGCGGCTCAGGGCATGGAAGACCTTGGCGCCGGTACGCTGGTGGAGATGGTAGGGCCCGAAGGCCGTGGCGGCGGGCCGGCCGAAGAACTCCACGAACCCGCCGCCGGTCATGTAGTTCTGGTCGGGCAGGATCCCGATGGCCTCTCCCCTCTTCAGTGCCCGGAGAGTGGACCTTATGTCGTCTCTGTCGGACACGCTGAGCCCGTGGGCGGCCCGGGTCTCGTGGATAAGGGCCTCCAGTTTCGGATCCCCGTGGCGGCGGGCCACCACCGTCAGCGGCATCCCTTCCATGGCGAGCCGCCTGCCCACCCATTCCCAATTGTCGTAGTGGGCCGCCAGGTAGATGATGCCCGTCCCATCGGCCGCCGCCTCGCGCACAGCCTCGAAGCCGTGGAGGCGGACGACCTGGCAGAACGTCTGCTCATCGAGCCGCCGTGCACCCAGGAACTCCATGAGGGTCTTGGAGAAGTTGACGAACACCCGGCGCGCACAATCCCTCACCTGTGCCGGGCTCCACTCGGGGAAGGCCTGAGCAAGGTTGGACTCGGCGGTCCGCCGCCACCAGGGGCACAGACGGAAGAACAGCCGGCCCGCTCCCTCGGCCCAAGCCATGGCCCGGTGGCGCGGAAGGCGCGTTGCCAGGGCCCGGAGTAGCCAGACGATGGCGCGGAACATTGGTTGGGTCAGCGCGCGGCGAACGGCTCGGCCCGGTCGTCGCTCAGCGCTCTTGGGCTTCTTCTCGGCCACCCGCCGTCACCTCGCCTTCGCACAGGAAGTCCACCAGACCGTCCATGGCCAGCTCGACGCTCTCAGCGCCGGCCACCGGCCCGAAGTCGACCTCGATGGCGTCCATACCCCGGGGATCCAGGGCCCGCACCTTCACGTAGTCCTTCTCGGTGGTGACGATGCGATCGGTGCTGAGGTTTCGCGCCTGTGTCCGGATCTGATCCAGATCGCCGCGCGAGTAGGCATGGTGATCGGGGAAGACTCGCTCGCCGATCACCCGCGCGCCCAATGCCTCCAAGGTCGTGCGCAGGGCCCGGGGATTGCCGAGGCTGCTGAAGGCGAAGACGTCTACGCCCTCCAGCTCCGCCAGGGCGCGCCTGGCTCCATCGGCCGAGAGCAGCGCCACGGGCTCATGCCTGGCGACGGGCACGGGCTCCCCGCCCCGCAGCTCGGCGAGAGCGGCCGCGACCTCAGCGGGGTTCTCGGCCGCCTCCCAGCGCGTCAGGATGACCCGGTCGAACCGCGTCAGCTCGTGCACGGGTTCGCGAAGCACGCCCCGGGGCAGGAGCCGGGCCTGGTGGGGGTGTACCGTGGCGTCCCACAAGGCCACCGTTCGGTGAGCAGCCAAGGCCCAGTGCTGGAGGCCGTCATCGAAGAGTAGCGCCCGAGCCCCGGGCTCGCCGATGGCCAGCTCCGTCGAGCGGCGGCGGCTGGGCCCCACAACCACGACGGCGCCCTCCAGGCCTTCGGCCAACATGACCGCCTCATCGCCCGCACTCTCGGGCCCCTCCAGGAGTCGCTGGCCGTCGTGGACGACCCGGGTGCTCGAGGGGTCGGTACGGCCGTAGCCCCGAAGGACGATCCCCGGCCGGACGCCGCGCGCCAGGACGCGCCGCGCCAGGTGCCGCACTAAGGTCGTCTTGCCCGTCCCTCCCACCGTCACGTTGCCTACGGTCAGGCTCGGCACAGGGGGCGTCCACGGACCGGCCAAGCGGTGGCGCGTGCGGTCCAGCTCCAGCAGACCTCGGTAGATCCACGAAGCGGCAGTGAGGCCCGCGAGGGCGACCCGGTCCGCCACCGTCGGCGCCGGGTCATCGACAAGCTCGCGCCAGCGGACCCTACGCGACATGATCGTCCTCGTGGAGGAACTCGATGGCGCCGTCGGCCGTCCGCGCCGATGCTCCCCGGTGCTCCCGAAACACGGCGGCGGCCTTGCTCGCTATGCTCCGGCGCGCCTCGTCGCTGCGCAGTAGTCGGTCCACTTCCTCCACGAGCTCCGCCTGATCCCGCACCTCGGTGACGACGCCGGCCGACTTGGCGATGCGGACCGTATCCCTGAAGTTGGTGGTATGGCGACCGACCACCACGGGCTTCCCGTAGTGCAGTGGCTGGAGCACGTTGCCGCCTCCCAGTGGCACCAGGCTCCGTCCAACGAAGACCACGTCGCCGATGGCGTACAGACGCGTCAGCTCGCCCACCGTATCCAGTAGTACGATGGAATCATGTCCCATCGGCGCCTCGGTGCCCTGGAGCATCTCGGTGCGCCGGAGCACCGAAAGGCCGCGATCACGCGCCAGGTCGGCCACCTGGTCCGCCCGCTCGGGGTGCCTGGGGGCATGAAGCAGCCGGAGCTGTGGCCACTTCCTTCGCAGCGTCACGAAGGCATCCAGCAGGATGGCATCCTCGCCCGGCCCCGTCGACCCGTTCACCCAGACGAGCTGGTCGGGGGTGAAGCCGTACTCCCCCCGGAGGGCCGTGGCGTCCTGGGGCGTGACCTCAGGGAACTCTTCATCGAACTTGCAGCTCCCCGTCACGGAGACGGCGTCGGGCTCGGCGCCCAGCCCGCGGAACCGCTCGGCATCTTGCTCGGACTGGGCGTACACCCGGTCGACACAGTGAAGCACCCACCCATAGAACCAGCGCACATGGTGGGCCCGGGCATAGCTGCGGTCGGACACGCGCCCATTGCACACCAAGGTTCGAATACCCATTGCGTGGGCGGCGTCCAGCAGGTTGGGCCAAAGCTCCGTCTCCATGAGCAGGAGCATATCGGGCCGCACCGCCGAGAGGGCGGCTTTGACGCAGATGGGTAGATCCATGGGGAGGTAGAACAGCGCACACCCTTCGGGCAGCTTCTCCTGAGCCACCCGGTAGCCCGTGGCGGTGGTCACGGACATAACGATGCGCACGGCGGGATCGCGGCGGATCATCTCCCTCACCACGGCTTGGGAAACGGACACCTCCCCCACGGATACGGCGTGGACCCAGACGATGCTGGTACTGGCGTCCCTCGACCAGCAGCGCATGACCTCCTGGGGCAGTAGGCCGAGACGCTGCATGAAGCCATACCGTGGCTTGCCGCCGAAGGTGGTACGCCACCCAACCCACGCGAAGACCAGGGGCAGAGCGGCAGCCAGAATCAGGTTGTAAACCCACCGCACGACCCGGTAGCGCCAGTGAAGCTCGCCCGGCGGATGGTTCGGCGCCGATCGACCGCGGGTGGAGCTCACCATGTCCCCTCCTCCCGCGGACGGGCCTGGCCCGGGTGGCCGGCCTGCAACCGCCACAGGCGGGCGTAGTACTCGCCCTTGGCCAGCAGCTCGTCGTGGGTCCCCCGCTCCACAACCCGGCCGCGGTCGAGCACGTAGATGCGGTCGGCCTCCTTGATGGTCGAGAGGCGGTGGGCGATGGCCAGGGTGGTGCGGCCGACCATGAGACGGTTCAGGGCGGCCTGGACCACCTTCTCGGCCTCGGAATCGAGCGACGAGGTCGCTTCATCGAGGATCAGGATCTTCGGGTCCCTGAGCACGGCCCGGGCGATGGCGACCCGTTGCCGCTGGCCTCCCGACAGGGTGGCCCCACGCTCGCCCACCACCGTATCGAACCCCTCGGGCAGGTCGCCGATGAACCCCTCGGCGTTGGCGACCCGGGCCGCCTCCTCGATGGCCTCGTCGCTCGCCTCGCGGTCCCCGAGTCCGATGTTCCAACGAACCGTACCCGTGAACAGGAAGCTGTCCTGGAGCACGACCCCCATCTCGGACCGGAGGGAGGAGCGGGAGCAGTCGCCTATGACTTGGCCGTCGACCCGAATCTCGCCCGATGTGGGCTCGTACAGGCGGGCGAGTAGACTCGCCAGGGTGGACTTGCCCGAGCCACTCTCCCCCACCACCGCTACTACCTCGCCCGGCCTGATCTCCAGGGAGACGTCTTGCAGCACGGGCATACCCTCGCGGTACTCGAAGGCCACGCTGTCGAAGGCGACGTGGGCACGGCTCACCTCGATGTTGGGCTTAGCCTCGTCTCGCTCGTCCTCCACCGGCAGGGACAGAAATTCCATGATTCGGTCACATACCGAGCCAAGCTCCTGGAGGCGCGCCCAGTTCCGGCCGGTCTTCGACAGGTACGTGCCCACCCGCTGCATGAAGATGGCCAGAGGCACCAGCAGATCCA
>WJIW01000216.1 GCA_014730065.1 Armatimonadia bacterium
GTTCTCGCGCCACCCCTGAATGCGATCATCTTCATACCAGCGCGGACCCAGGCTCTGAGGTCGACCCGTGGCGGAGACGGCTCGCAGTAAATCCACAAACCCCATAGCCTCCGACCCGGGGAAGACCTCGGACAGTCGCCGACCGATGACCTCCGTCCCGGCGATCTTCTCGGCACGCTGGGCGGCGGAGTTGAAGTCGATGATCAGGAAGTCGCCCCCGCCGTCGATGGCGGCATAGACGGCGATGCAGGTGGGCACTTGATCGAACATGGCCCGGTACCGGGCCTCGCTCTCCGATAGTGCCTCCTCGGCGCGCATGCGGTCGGTGACGTCATGGACGATGGAGTACAGAAGCTGTCGCCCCTGGACCACAATGGGACCGCTGTAGACCTCCACCGACCGGATCTCGCCCGTGGCCAGCCGGTGCCTGAAGTTGAAGTACTGGCGCCTCTGGCTGACCGCCCGAGCCATCTCATGCCGCACTTCGGAATCGGAGAGGGTGTTGATGTCGGAGATCCTCAGTGCGCGCATCTCGCTGCGTGTGTAGCGGTAGAAGGCGCAGGCGGCGGGGTTGCCATCCACGACTTCGGCCGTATCCGGATCGATGAGCAGCATGACAGCGTGGTTGTTCTCGAACAGGCTGCGGTAGAGATCACCGGCCCCCGAGCCCACGGTCCAGTCGAGTGCCATGGCTTGGCTCACCTCGCTCCGACGATGGGGTGTTTGGCCCTAGGCCCCCTATCCCCTTCCGGTGGTCCATCGCAGCAGGACCACGTCCTCGGGCGGCACATCCACCTTGGCCTGTTGCAGCGTGGCGTCACCGACCTCCACGCGGGCGTCATCGCCCGAGCCACCGACCCGCACCGACCGGGCCTCGCGCTGATGATGGTTGACCAGTAGCAGGAGGCCATCGTCGCCCTGCCGGCCGGCGACCCAGGACACGTCGCCCTCGGACTCGATGACGATTGGCCACGCCTCCGCTGACAGATCGCCGATCAGGTCCTCGAAGAAGCCCAGGGTTGCCTCCTGCGGGCCCCAGCCCTCCTGCATGAACTCGGGCGTCGAGAGGTACACAGTACCCTCGCCGAAGGCGTTGCGCAGGAGGACCGGATGTCCCTCGTGGTCCTCGGCCAGCACCTCGCCGGAACCGGCGACCACTTCCACGGGCGCGAACCACGGCTCCGTCCAGACCCCCGGCTCCAAGCCCGCTGCGGGCTTGCGCAGATGGATCTCGGTGGAGGAGAAGATGCGGGTCCAGTTGTCGCCCTCGCCGATCCCCAGATCAACGCCCCAAAGCTCGGGATCATCGACCCACGCCTCCCGCCACCGGAGCTGGAGAGCGTTGATGAGCAGAGTCCCGCCACCGCTGACGTAGTCTCTGAGAGTGGCGTTCAGAGAGGGGGGCATCTCCAGCCCACCAAGGACCACCACCAACGGATAGCGGCTCAGCTCCATGGACGAGATGTCGGAGGACACGATGTCGAACGGGCCGTGGGGCGTGGCGGCGAAGTACCCGGGGTAGACGTCTTCCCGAGCTTCCACCGCCTCGAAGGTCCGGCCGAACCCCGGCAGGAGGGCGTCCAGGTAGCCGCTGAGCATGCGGTCGGTTCGGTCGGTCGGCAGCTTGCCCCAGACCGACTCCTCCAGAGCCCAGTTGATCCCCAGGTGGGCCGGACACCAGCCGTTGCTCTTGTCCACCAACACCGCCAGGCCCGGCACAGGCTCGATGGGCTCGGGGTGCTGGTTGGCGTAGCCCCAGAAGGCCGCCAGCTCCCGCCCCCATGGACCAAGCTCGAACCCGCCCTCACCGTCGCCCGACAGAAGCGGCGGAGTGTCCTGCGTGCAGAGGAGCCGGGCACCCGATACCCAGGACAGGTACAGGCAGCGGCGCAGTGACGCGCTGGAGTGTCCCCCACCCTCCTCGGCGTACCCGATGGGCCACATGTCCACATCTTCGGTGGGGATCTTGCCGATCCACCACGGCGAGACCCAGACGCCCCACTCGCCACCGAACTGACGCGCGCCTCCCCTGAGATACGCGAGCTGCAGCTCGGTGGTGGGGAGGTGCTCGAGCAGCTCAGCGATGATCATGGGCGAGCCCGCGCGCCAGCCGCTGTGGTGGTAGGTCATGCACAGATTGGGCAGGAGCTGGCCGCCCCACTGATCGTACCGCCGCCGCAGCCGCCTCAGCTCTCCCTCGAAGCTCAGGCGTCCGCCCTCCCGGGTCTGGTATCGAAACAACTCGGGGGTCCGGGTGCGGAAGCTCGGCCGGATGCCCTGCTGGTGCATGTCGGCGTCCATCTCCTCGCCATGGAGCCACCAGAGGCGGTCGCCCGCCACGGCTGCGATGCCCTCGACCTGCTCGCGGGTCAGGAACTCGTCGGAGTGCCCGCCATACTGGTAGCCACCCGGCCGCAGCTCGTCGCCGATGCCGCGCCGGACGCTGACCATGAAGTGCAGGTCGCTCGCCACGGCCGCTCGCACGTCGTCGAGGACGGTGTGCTCATCGTCCCACGGGACGTTGGCGGTGGCGTAGACCGATGCGGGGATCCAGACGAAGTTGCCCACACCCAGCTCCGCCAGGGCCTGGATGTTGCGCTCGCCGTGGGCGCAGCCGCCCACGAGCAGGGGGGGCTCGGCCGATCCACGGACTGCCAGTAGGCCGACCATCAGGAGGACAAGCTTGCTCACATTCCGCACGCCATCCAGTCCTTCCATGCTTGGGCCGACGCCACGCGCTCCCACACGCGAGCCAGTCGAGGTGACCCGCCAGCCTCCATGGCGATCGTCGCGGAGATAGGGTTCGCCTCCCAGAAGGGGCACACCTCATCGCGCTCGGGCGAGATCAGTGCCGGGCAGCCGCCAGCACATCCGCGATGAACGTGAACACCGCCGGAGCTACGGGATCCTCGGCCGCAGCGAACTCCCGGACGATCTGCCCGTGAGTCCGGTCAGGCGCGCCCACCACCTCGGCGCGAACCCCCGCCGCCCGCAGCGCCTCGGCGTAGGCCTCGTTGAAGGCCTGTCGCCCGGGATTCACGCGTCCGGGGATGGAGCCTCCGCTGTAGCAGAGAAGTGTGGGTGGGATGCCCTTGCCCTCCTCCACATAGGTTGCGGGAGACGCCTCCGTCCATACGTCCGGGTCATCGGTGAAGGGCACTCGGTAGGCCCTCGGCAGCTCTCCGCCACCATCGGCAGCCAGGGCGGTCAAGTCCAGGCCTTGAGTATCGAGGGGCACGACGGCGGCGAGATCGCCGAGAGTCAGGCCGTGCTCCTCCAGGTACCGCTCGTCGGTGGCGACGAGGGCCACCAGATGCGCCCCCGCCGAATGGCCCATGATCCAGAGCCGCCCGGGATCACCGCCGTACTCAGCGATGTTTAGGTGCGTCCATGCGATGGCCGCGGCCACATCCTCCGGCCACGCGGGGAAGGGAGCCTCGGGCGCCAAGCGGTAGTTGGTGGACACGAACACGTATCCCTCATCGAGGCACGCGGGAGCCAGAGCGGAGACCCGCGCCTTGTCGCCACGCTGCCAGCCGCCACCATGGACGTAGACGACGACGGGCCTATCCTCGGCATCGTGGGGGACATAGATGTCCAGGCTGAGGAGGCCAGGGTCCACACCATCGACCTGGGCGTAGGGAACGTCCAGATGGGTCTCGGCGGGCACCGCCTGCGCGGTCGCCGCGGCCTGGGCGCCGATCACGCCCAGCGCCGCCAGCAAGACTGAGTATGGCCTGGTCTTCACTACGGGTTCCCCCTCCGGAGCCGCCGTTTCGCGACCCATGAGGGAGTAGACGACGACACGTGGCAAGGGTTCGGTCGCGGGCTACTGCACGTCCTCAGCCCGTCCGGTCATCGGCACGAACTGCACGGGCACCGACCTAGTCTCGATGAGCTGGTCGCCCCTTTTCTCGAGCAGGTACAGCCATTGGGTGGCGCGCTGCGGCCCCACCGGGATGACCAGGCGCCCGCCTTCGGCGAGCTGATCGCAGAGGGGCTGGGGCACGGCTTCGGGCGCGCAGGTGACGATGATCCCATCGAAGGGCGCCTGCTCGGGCCAGCCGGCGTAGCCGTCGCCGCAACGAACGGTCACGTTGTCGTAGCCGAGTTCGTTCAGAGTGGCTTCGGCGGACTCGGCCAGCTCGGGCACGATCTCGATGGTGTACACATGCTGCGCGATGTCAGCAAGCACAGCGGCCTGGTAGCCGCAGCCCGTGCCTACCTCCAGCACCGTCTCATCCTTCGAGACATCCAGGAGCTGGGTCATCATAGCCACCACGCCCGGGGCAGAAATGGTCTGGCCGGAGCCGATGGGCAAGGGGCGGTCCTCGTAAGCCATCTCGCGCAGCCGGGGCGGGACGAAGCGGTGTCGGGGGGTCTTCTCCATGGCTTCGAGAACCGAGGAGGATGTCAGGTCATGGCTCGCTCGCAGCCCTCGGACGAGTCTGGACCTCCGGTCGGCAAGAGTGTCGTCGTCGGGCGGTGTGGCGCCGATTCCGGGTAGCATACCTGATCCCTCACTAAGCACTGTGATGGCAACCACCGCGCCGAGCGTGGCGATGACCGCGAGAGCGATCCCGATGTAGATGACGCGGCGACCGGGCATCTTGTCACCCCCAGGCGGGCGCCTGCTGGCCGCTTCAGTGGAAGGATAACCCGCCTCGACCGCAATGTCACGGGGGCGGAGCTGAGACAGGCTGGGTCCCTGTGGCACGGAGGGCCCAACGGGGCGCAGGCTGCATACAGGGGGCCCCGGGGACGAGATCAGTGCCAAGCCCATGCCGATCAGATCGGGCCCAGGGCATACACGAGCATCAGGCCCGACCACATCATGGTGATACACCCCACCCATGCCGTAACCGCTAGGGTCTTCGCGTCTCCCGCTCGGAGCGCGACGCAGAAGGAGACCCCTGCCAACAGGCATCCAACACCCGCAGGAAGGGCTGACACGGCCCACCCCGTCAGGTCAGCCCAGGCCGGCGGCACGGGATGCAGAACCACGCGCGACACCCACCAGGCCCCTTGTGTGATGCATCCTACGGTGCAGAAGCAGGCGGCAATCCATGCCACCAGCGGGACCCGCTCCCGGTTCATGGCTCCGCGTGCTTCCGGAATGCTCCGGCGTACAGCCCGATCAGGTCCACGGGGATCGGACGCATGCCCGGAGGGGTGTCCGTGGGATCGAAGTGCTCCGTGTCGTACTCCCGGTTCCCCAGCTGCTCGAGTCCGCCGGGGTGGGTCGCCAAGCGGTCACATCCGGCGAAGACATTCCGCCACACGAAGTTGATGCCGGGCTCCTCGAGCATCCGGCCGATCCCCGGGTACCGCTCCAGGTACAGCTCGCCCATGTAGAAATCGCCCGGCACGCTGCCCTCCCTGAGTCCGCGCCACACGCTGTTACCCGGGAAGTACCCCCCACTGATGCCCTGCCGGCAGTCGATGAACACGTTGCCGTCGATGATGTTGTCCCGTCCGCTATTCATCTGGACCGCACCGAAGTTCCCATTGGCGCAACGCTCGAACAGGTTCCCGTAGATGAGCTGTCCGCTGATGGCATCGTCGAGCCGGATCGCCGCCTGGCCGTGGACGCCCGAGTCGGGATCGGTGTTGCCCAGGTCGTGGAAGTGATTGTGGCGGAACACCAGGCCACGGTAGGTGGGGTTGCGGAACACGTCGATGGCGCCCTGGTCATCGGACTCCAGAACGACCCTGTGGAACTCGTTGTACTCCACCACATGATCGTTGCCCTCGATGCGCATGGCGCTGCTGGGCCCGTCGTACATGAGGTTGTGCGCAACGCGGTTGCCCACTCCCTCGAGCTGGATGGCCGGGGTATAGGTGCGATCGATGCGGCCGAAGTCGTGGATACGGCAGTTCTCGACGAGGTGATTGCCCGGGGTCAGCGTCTCCCGGTCGCCACCGATGACCTCGGTCGCCCGGCGGCCTATGGTGTGTACGTGGCACGAATGGAGCGTCACTCCCTCGCCACCGTGGACCATGATGCCATTGTCGGCCATACGGCTCACCGTGCAGCCGGCGACGATGCAGTCGGCGCAGTCTTGGAGCACCATCCCGCGGTAACGGCCCAGGTCCAGCGTAAGACCCTCGATCCGCACATGGGAGACACCGTCCATGGTGATCATGGGCTGGTCGAACAGGCCGATCTCCACCTCGGCCTCCGCGAGATCTCCTGGGGGGTAGAGGTAGAGGACGCCCGCATCGCGATCCAAGTAGTACTCGCCCGGCCGGTCGATCTCCTCGAGCAGGTTGAAGGCGTAGTACTGGATGCCCTGCTGGTCGCTCATGCCGCCATCGCCGTACTGGTAGGCGATCTCAGTGGTGAGGGTCTTCGTCTCAGGGTCGATCTCCGCCACGGGGATGGTGCTGTCCGCCCACAGGTACTTGAAATACCCGAACAGCCACAGGTCCTCCGCCTCGAGCCAGCGCTCGTGCCGCTCATCCAGGTACTCGAAGCTGGAGGGGATCCCGTCGGCGCGGGAGCCGGGCGCCACCAGCTCCCCGATCCGCACGAACCCCTCGTTCGGCCACCGGGCGATGGTCATCGGCACACCGTCGACGAACAGCTCCAGCGTGGGCGGCGCCGGTGGCTGCCCGAAACCGCGCACCGCTAGCTCGCCGTAGTCCTCGATACCTAGGGCCGCCAGATCGCACTGCATCACGCTGCCCCTGGCGTCCTCCGGCATTCGCGACAGCACCGCCGGGTCCGTGACGTCCTCGAAGGCATCGATTCGCTCGCCTCCGTACAGGATGGCTTCCCCGCCGACGCCGCGGTAGACCACGGGCGCATCGGCCGAGCCGCCATCTTCGGCGGTTAGGGCGAAGGTCTCGGTGACCGCGTACTCGCCGGAGTGGATGGCGACCAGGATCGAGCCATCGACGCCCTCAGCCTTCAGCGCCCGGACCCGATCCCTCGCCGCGGTCAGGGTGGCCAGGGGCGCATCGGGGGAGCCGTCGGCGGCATCGTCACCGTCGACGGCCACATGCAGCTCCGCGGCGAAATCGGTGATCGGCTCCACGGGGCTGCGGGTATCAAGGGGCTCTTCGCGGGCCAGCTCGCGGGCCTCCATGCGATGCACGTCAGGGTACGCCTCGGTGGCGGCGATGCGCTCGTACTCCGCCCGGGCTGCATCTCCGTCGCCTTCCTCGGTGTAGCTTTGGGCCGCGACCAGATGGAGGTAGCTCCGAAGCTGGGGGGCCAGATCGCCGTCGTCGTAGATCGCGGCACACTGCTCCCTGACTTCGCCGAAGTCGCCCCGCTCCCACGCCCCCATGGCCTGGTCCATGGCCCGCTCCGCCCTCTCGCGCCGCTCTGCCGCTCGGGTCAGCTCCGACTCGGCCACCCCGAAGTCCTCCATGTGGCTCCGGAATGCCTCGCGGACGGCGGCGGCGGGCAGCGCGCCCGCGTACACCCGGACCTCATCCATGAGTCCCCAGTAGTTATGCCAGCCGCTGCCGATAGTCAGTTCGCCACTGATGGAGAAGTCGCCGCTGAAGTCCGCCGGGAGCTCGTTGGGCGAGCCCCGGTAGCCGTTGACGTAGACCGAGACCTCACGCTGCGCGCGATCGCACACCACGGCCACATGACTCCACTCGTCCTCCCTGATGTGCAGCGGGCCGCCTCCACCGGTGGAGACGATCTCGTCATCGGGGCCCCGGTAGCAGAAGTAGTAGCTCACCCGGCCGGAGCCGCCCACATCGATGACCAGATAGGCATCGGGGTAGGTGCCGTAGGCGAAGATCCGCCTCTGATCTTGGGGATCGTCGATGGAGAGCTGGGTCGGGTGGAGCCAGGCCATGAAGCTCCATGAGCCCGTGCCGAAACGCATCCCCTCGGGCAGCTCGACGCTCACGACGGTGCCCGGGGTGCCGTCGAAGCTCATGGCGCTACCGAGTGGGCCGTCCACCCGCGGGCCACCGCCGGAGGCGTGGAGGTCGTTGCCCGACAGGTCGGCGATCCCGTCGCCCGCCTGATCGAAGCTGTAGTGGATCAGCGGCTCGGGCTCCTGAGCGAGTCCATTGGCGCCCGCGACGCACAGTAGAGCGGAGATGATCGCGGCGAGTCTCATAGCTACCTCCCATGGAAGGTCGAGGGGGATCGGTTTCCCGCCCTCACCCCCAGCACCTGCACCGAGGGCATGAGAGCGTCATCGCCGAACTACCGGCCCACTCGCTAAGGGAGGACACCACACTTGAAGTCACACACCAAGCATCTCGTACTGAACGTGCCCGAGCGCATGGACTTTGTGAACATCACCCGCGAGGTCGAGACCGAGCTTCGCGAGAGCGGCATCCAGGAGGGCCTGTGCCTGGTCAATGCGATGCACATCACAGCCTCGGTCTTCATCAACGACGACGAGCCGGGCCTGCACCAGGACTACAAGAAGTGGCTGGAGGAGCTGGCGCCCTTCGATCCCAGCCCGGCACGCTACAAGCATAACCGAACGGGCGAGGACAACGGCGACGCCCACCACAAGCGTCAGGTCATGGGCCGGGAAGTCGTCGTGGCCGTGACCGAGGGCAAGCTCGACTTCGGACCCTGGGAGCGGATCTTCTACGGCGAGTTCGACGGCCGCAGGCCCAAGCGCATCATGATCAAGATCATCGGAGAGTAACTCCAGGGCCCTCCACACGACGCGAGTGAGCAGCCGAGTGAGCAGCCAGGACCGGCGGGAGACTGGCCTCGGGCTCCGCGCCGGTCCTGGTGTGGCCTCTACTGATTCGCCGCCTGGGCGGCGCGGTCGCGGGAGGCCCTGACTCGCCGCTCCATGTTCGGATTGTCCATGACCTCCAGGACTCGGGTGAGGGCCTCGGCGACCTCCGCCGAGTGGGTCTGCTCCAGTGGCTCGGCCACCGTCACCGCGGCCCAGCAGGCGCGCGGCCTGAGGGCGGGATCGTCGAGGTGGCCCATTACCATCCGCAGGGCCTCGATGGTCGGCACCGTCGCCAGGGCGCCGAGAAGCTGGTTCCGCTCGCCGTCGGTCTCGACGAGGGCGGCCGCCTGCTCGCACATCGCCATCTTCTCCGCGGGCGCCAGATCCGGCGATTCGATGAGACGCATGTAACCGCGAAGTCCCAGGTCGCGATGCTCGCCGCCGGCCTTGGCGAGGGCGAGCAGGTCGGGCGCCGCCTCCGGCGTTGGCCAGTCGCCGAGTACGGCGTACGCGGTGCCGCTCACGGCGGGATCATCGAGAGCGTCGCGCACGGCATCGAGAGCCTGCGACGTGGGCGCGACGGGCAGCAGGCGCAGAAGGGCGGCCTTGGCGTCGGCGGGCGCGCCATCGAGCCGGGCGACGAGGACATCCGCCACCATGCTCTTGTCCTCGATTCTGCTGGCCGCAGCGGCGACGGCGGCTTCGGCCAGGCCGAGCTGCTCATCACCTGAGAGGCCGACCAGTATGTCGGCGAGGTCGGGCAGCTCCCCAAGGCCGCACGTCCGTCCCAGTGCCTGGATGGCGGCCTCGCCTACCACACCCCCGGCGTCGGCGGCCTCGATGAAGGCGGGGATGGAGCCTGCCATTCGGCGCATCCCCGCTGCACGGATGGCCGTGGCGCGTAGACGGTGGTCCGGATCGTCCAGCCACTGGGCGAGGGCGGCATCGACGCCATCCCCCTCGAGGGCCGCCAAGGCGTCTAGAGCGGCGACGGCGACGGTCTCGTCCTGGGTCAGGGCCGCGGCGAGGAGCGGGTTGACCTCAGGGGCGCCCCCCAACTGGGCCAGGGCCCTGACGGCGGCGACCCGGGTCTCCGTCTCGCCTTCGGCCGATAGCTCGATGAGCGTCGGGAGCGCCGCGGGGTCCCCCCGCTGGCCTAGAGCCTGGATGAGGCTGGCACCCAAGGAGGGCGGAGCCCGACGGGCCGCTTGGCAGGCCACCTGCGTGATGCGGTCACCGGGCACCTCGTAGACGGCACCGATGGCGACCGACCACATCTCCGGATCGGCGCTCCGCAGAAGCTGGCCCAGAAGGGGCGCGCCGGCATCACCCCGGGTAGCAATGAGCTGCTGCGTCGCCGCGGCGTACACGTTGGGCGGAACGTCGGCGCCCCGCACGGCATGCATCAGCTCCACAGCTCCGCGATGATCGCCATTCGCCCGCAGGGCTTCCGCGCCAGCAACACAGCCAAGCCCGGCCGCCGCGCGCACGGCGGCGCTGGGGTGGCTCAGGCCGATCTCGCTAAGCGCTCGCGCCGCTTCCGGGGTCGCGATGCGACCCAGGGCATGGGCCGCGGCGGACGCGGCATCGGGGTCGTTTCCGGCCAGGATGGCGCCAAGCTCCGAGGCCGCTGCCGGATCTCTCAGCACCCCCAGGGTCTCGATGACTCCGATACGCGGGCGGCCGCTCAGCTCACCGAGAGCCGTGCGCAGCGCGGACTTCGCTTCGGCTCCCCCGATGCTCTGGAGGGCCGTCCGGGCACTAGTGTTCAGCTCCTCGTAGGGTAGCAGTGCAGCGAGGGCCGGCACCGCGTCAGGGCCACCAATCACTGCAAGTCGCCGGCAGGCCACGTCTTTGTCGAAGGCCTCGGCATCCGACTCGAGGACGCCGATCAGCTCCGCCGCCTCGTCCGCTTGCGCGGCGGCCGGCAGAGCCGACCCTAGCATGAGGAGGGCCACCAGTCCGACCATCAGGTACTTGGGGCTGCTTGTCATGGGTGTGGCCTCCATCATCAGAATACGTAGGGGGCGCGGTTGGCACGGGTGCGCATGCCGTTGGCCTCGTCGTCGCCGGGGAAGCTGCTCGTCTCGGGGTCCCATACCACGTCGCGCTTCAGGGCCATGCAGATGGCCCCCACGTGGCAGATGTCGTGGGCGCGCCGGGCGATCTCGGCCGAGGCAACGGGGTCGCGCCGAGACTTCACGCAGTCGAGGAAGTCCCGCACATGGTCGAGGGAGCGGCCCGTGTGCTCCACATAGCTCCCGAGGAGCGCTTCACGCTCACCCAGCAGCGATACGGGTGAGACCTCAGGCACGTTCCCATCGGCACACATGGCCGTGCCCTCATCGCCCTCGAAGCGCACCCCGCATGTTCCGGGGAAGCCGCCGGCGGTCATGGTGAGGTTCACGCCGCTGGGATACTCGACGAGAAGCCCCTCGCTCGTCTCGTTTCCGGGGAAGACGAACCGCGTGGGGCCCGTGAGGGCGGTGTCGTTGGCGAACTGGCAAAGGTCGAAGGTATGGGCGCCCCACTCGTGCAGGCCGCCGGCCCAGAAGTCGGCATGGGCGTGGCGATGATCGACGTAGTCCCGATTGTACGGATGCCACGGTACGGGACCCAGGAAGAGGTCCCAGTCCAGCTCCTCCTTGGGCGGCTCCGGCTGGGCGGGCAGCCAGCGGTGCGGTGCGAAGCCGTGGACGATGTGGGCGGTCAATGTGTGCAACTGGCCGAGGTAGCCCTTCCGAGCCAGCTCGACGATGTACACGAAGTTGGCCTCACTCCGTCGCTGGGTGCCGACCTGGAAGACGCGGCCCGTCTCCTTGGCCGTCTCGGCGAGGACCATGGTCTCGCCGATGTTCATGCCGAGCGGCTTCTCGCTGTACACGTCCTTGCCCGCGCGCATGGCCATGATCGAGGCGAGGGAGTGCCATCGGTCGCTGGTTGCGATCAGCACGGCGTCGATATCGTCCCGCTCGAGCATCTCGCGCAGGTCGCGGTAGGCGGCGCAGTCGGAGTTGCCGTTCTGCTCATCCACCAGGGCCTTGGCGGCCTCTCGGCGGTCGCGGCGCACATCGCAGACGGCCACGAACTCCACGTCGGGGTTCCGGTGGAACCAGCGGAGATCGTAGGTCCCGCGTCCACCGATGCCGATGGCGGCCATGGTGATCCGCTCGCTGGGCGCGGGCGCCGCTTGGGCGAGCCGGGCCGAGGCGGGGACAATGGCGGGGGCGGCCGCGAGGAGCGCGGCGCGTCGTAGGAAGGAGCGTCGACTGAAGCTGGGTGTCTTGCTCACGGGGGCGCCTCCTGATCATCGTGCACATCTCTATTCGCCGAAAGGCCACGGGGCGGCCTGCATCGCCTGCCGCGTGGGGGCGGGCCACTCCCCCTGACGATCGGGGTGTGCCCCCACCCGTCAGACCACCGGTGCGGCATGAGCCCACCCGCAGGTGATCTCCACCGACAGGCTGAAGCGAGCGCAACGGTGCATCGGGGAGCCGCAGCGGCCACCTCGCTTGCCGTCCGGATCGGAGCGTTGGACATCCCATGAGTATCTGCTTGCTGATCGCCCTCGTGGGACCCCTCGGTGCGGCTCAGGTGGAAGCCGCGGGGCTGAACATGTTCCCCGAGTGTCCGCCTCCCGCCCGGCGGATCGTCGTATCGGACCTCGGCGGCGCCAGCCTCGATCAGCGCCTGACCCTGCACACCCTACAGGGCTTAGTCAACCGCGAAGGCGAGGCTGAGCTTTACCTGCTGGCGGCTGACTGGGACGAGCGCTGGCTCAGGCACCTGCACGATCTGGGTGCCGTCGAATCGGCGGAGACGGTGCCGCGGGAGCAGCTCCTGGACCGGTACCATGATTCGTATCGCACGGTGGTCCACTACGATCCCCGGGTGCCGGGCACGATCAACGTGGCGACCATGGTGGCCAGCTTGGAGGATGGGGTTGTGGTCGGGCCTGAGTCGGGCCCGGTACCCACCGAGGGGAAGCGCACGGTGGACCTCCGCGGTCGGTGGGAAAGCAACGCCGAAGCCTACCGCTGGGCTCTGGACGACCTATGGCCCAGAATGAGCCACCGCGTGCTCGCCGCCTACCATCCGCTGGGGACGTCCCACATGCTGCGCGACTACCTGGTGGCTCACCGGGTCTTCACCATCTGGGTCACGTCGGAGGAGAAGGCCGACGGCGTGGTCTCCGATTACGGCTCCGAGCGCGCCGTCTTCGAGGATTTGATGGGGGCCAGTCCGGCGAACATCCCGCTGATCGGGTTCGTCACGTCGGGCCTCGACCACGGCTTGACGGAGTACGCCGGCGTGGGCCTGGCGGGCCAGTACGGCAAACTGAGCGTGGTCTCCAACTTCATGAGCAACGCCTCGCTCCTCTCGGGCGTTGATGCGGACCTAGCGGGATCGATCGAGCGGTACTGGGCTAAGCCTCGCCGCCCCTGCCCTAAGCTGGACCGTAGCAAGGTGTACCTGGCCCTCTGTATCGTCGAGTCGGGCGATGCCCCGGCGTACTGGCAGTTCCGGCAGCATGAGGTCTGGGACGACCCGCTGCAGGGCCGGGTCGCCATCAACTGGAGCGTGGGGCCGGCTGTCCTCGAGCTGCTCCCGCCCATGTTCCAGTACTTCGTCGACCGAGCGACCCCACTGGACCACTTCTACACCGCAATCTCGGGGGCAGGTTACGTACACCCATTCCGCGACTTCATGGCACAGACCGCGGATCCCGAGGCGGCTTGGGACGACTACTTGGAGCTCACGAACCGCTCGATGCGAGCTCTGGGGAGCACGAGTCTGGGGCTGTACACCGACGCCTGGCGCACCTTCGACCGCGGAGCGGGCGACCCCGTCACCCGCCGGTTCGCCGAGGGCCTCCCCATGGTGGACGTCCTGGTGATGGGGATGGGGCGCGACGACGGGCTCACCGAGGATACCGCCATGTATATTCTGCCGGGTACGGACGTGCTGGTGACACACATTCTGTCGCGCTGGCCCCATGATCACGGCACCCGTAGCCGGGAGGAGAACATCGCGTGGCTGGTCGAGGACATCCGCGGCCAGACCCCCGAAGAGAGGCCCGCCTTCATGAGTGTGATGGCCCTGAGCTGGTCCCACGACGCCAGTAGTCTGCGCGAGGTGCTCGACCGCCTCGGCCCCGACTACGTGCCCGTGCTGCTGCCCGAGCTGCGCACACTATGGGAGTCGCGGTAACGGGAGCTAACGATGGCAGGCCGAGTTGGAGGGGGCGCTACGGAGGGTCGGCGAATAGGTCACCAGCACCGAAGCCAGCCACCCTGCGCGTGTCCGGGAGTGTTCCTGTGTCTGACGCCCGCGTGCCCCACAGACTGTTCCGCCCCGTCTTCCCATCGCCCGCGAGCCTAGTGACCTCGGTGAAGCCCGACGGCAG
Organism: Armatimonadia bacterium; assembly: GCA_014730065.1. Lineage (GTDB taxonomy): Bacteria > Armatimonadota > Zipacnadia > UBA1398 > UBA1398 > UBA1398. The sequence goes on from WJIW01000216.1 coordinate 14,083, forward strand.
CCCGAACGCCATCACCCTGGGGGAGACTTTCAACCTGAGTATCCGGGAGCCGGTGATCGTCGGGATCGCCATCGCCCCCGAGCGGTATTCCCACGAGCTCATCCGCGAGCAGGGCGATTTCGTGGTGAACCTGCCCCCGGCCTCGCTGATCGCCAAGGTCATGGCCTGCGGATCCATGTCGGGACGGGACCACGACAAGTTCACCGAGGTCGGCCTGACGCCGCTGCCGGCCGAGCACGTACGGCCGCCCCTAATCGCCGAATGCCCGGTGAACCTGGAGTGCCGCCTCCTCGACGTGCAGACCATAGGCGACCATGACCTGTTCCAAGGCGAGCTGCTACAGCATCACGTCTCCCCCGAGCTTCTCAGCGACGACGGCAGCTTCGATCCGTCCAAGCTGAGCACGATCTGCATGGCCGGTGGCCATTTCTTCGACCTGGGCGAGCACCTGCGGAAGTGGTAGCCCGGAGCCTACGAGCTTCTCGGGCGGACCGCTAGTGCTCATGGCCATGGCCGAGCCCGAACCACACGGGCGAGGTCCAAGCGATCTCATCATCTTCCTGGATCACCCGCACATAGTAGTAGGAGGATCCGTGCAGGGGCGCGTCGTCGACGAAGGTCAGCTCCGTCCGGGCCGGCAGGTCGGTGACGGTGTGGATGAACTCGTTGCTCCGGCAGATGGCCAGCTCCTTGATGGGCTGAGGGCAGTCGACGACGATGTCGATGCGTACGCTATCCCCGGGATCCTCCTGGAGCTTCTCGCCCATGAGATGGCCATCGACCCGGACGTCGAGGAAGATCTTGGCGGCCGTGGTGCCGTAGCAGCGGCGCTGGCGTAGGGCCTCCAAGATCGCCTCCCTCGTCAGCTCCGGGGCGAAGACCGCCGCCTTCCCCATGCCTCCGCCGTGGTCGGGGGCGGCGATAACCCCGATCACCAGGCCCGCGGCCCAGATGTCGTGCATGAAATGTCCTTCGGCCTCGGAGTTGACGGCCTGCCGGGGACACCCGTCGTACTCATAGGAGCCCCGGGTCTGGAAGATCTCGGCCACGGGCTGGGCGTGCTCGTCATGGAAGCTGTAGTCCATGGGCACATTGCCTACATCGGCGAGCTGGTGGGGGATATGCACGAAGTCGGCATCCCGAGCACGAAGCTCCGCCCAGAGATCGTCGGGGGTCATCCGGTCGCGAGCCGAGTAGTACGTTGGGAAGTACGGGTCGCCGAGGATGAGGTTGCGGTGGCCGTAGAACCCGTGCGGATGCTCGTGGGAGTACTCCTCGAAGGTCGAGGTCCACTCCTCGGCGAGGAAGGTCAGGAAGCGCCCGGGATCGTGGTTGATGCGCGCCAGCTTCGCCTTGTAGCTCCAGACCGGCGGGCTCAGGTTGTAGCCGTGGTCGGTGACGGCGCCGAAGTCGTATCGGCAGATGTCGCGCATGGAGTTGTAGCTCTCCTGGAGGCTCTGGTCGCCCACCCGGTTGCAGACGGACAGGTCCGAGTGCTCGTGGAGATCGCCGTAGTACAAGTACAGGGTCTCGCCCTCGTACTCGATGGATCGGATGGGTCGGTCTTCGCCCCGGGCCAGGCGAATCGCCGCGGCCTCGTAGGGATCACCGGGCTCGCTGAAGGGCTCGAAACGGGTCTCCGTTGCCGGCGGATACGAATCCAGCGATGTGCGCACCATGTAGATGTCGCTCGCCGCATCCAGCGAGTCCTCGGGCGTGGGCCAGGAGTTGGGGTTGTGGTCGGCCTGGAACACGGTGAACAGCGAGTCGCCGATCACCGCCAGGCTCGGCCGGCGGTCCATCATCTTCATGGCCGTGAGTCGCGAGGGCACCGTCCACCCGGTCCCCGTGAAGCACTCGCCGTACAGCTCCCAGCCCGAGTTGCGGTCCCTGGCCGAGAGATGGGACAAGAGAAGCCGTCCCGACCCGTCCACCACGGCGACCGCGGCCTCGGCGTCCTCGACCAGCGGTTGGGCATCCAGTCCCACCGGCTGAACCAGCTCGCCGTCACGCAGGGCGGCTACCCGCGTGCGGCGCGCGGAGGTGGAGCCGACGTGGTACCCCCTGGAGTTGGCGTTCTCCCACAGCAGCCACAGTTCGGCGCCGGGCACCAGGTCCACGTGACGGTCCACGGTGGGCGCCTCGGTAAGCCTCCGCGGGGCCGACCAGCCGCCACCCCGGCCTTCGGCCAAGTAGATGTCGTAGTTGCCCCCACGGAAGGAGTGCCAGGCCGCGAACAACCGACCGTGGTGGGAGGCCAGCGACGGCTCGTAGCTGGATCCGCCCGGCGACGAGACCGGGGCCGGCCAGCCATCGGCCGTGAGACTGTACACCTGCCGGCTGCCCTGGCGGTTCGACTCCCAAGCGACCACTAGCCGGCCCTGGTGGATCGTGCCCGCCGGACGGACATCGACGGCGGGAGACCGGGTCAGGCGCCGAGGTGGTGTGGGCCCCCGGTCGCGCAGCTCACAGGCGTAGATATCCCAGTTGCGGCGCTTCTCGGCGGCGTACAGCAGCCACGCGCCACCCTCGGTAGCGACGAGCGTGGGATCCAGGAGGTACACGTCCTCGCCTCCATCGATCCGCCACTGCTCTCGCACCTCTCCCGACGTGCCTACCCGGGCAAGCTGCAGCGTGTCGTGACCATCCTGGAATGAGACCCAGGCAGCGGCCAAGTCGTTTCCGGCGGCACACATGGCGGGCAGGTCGTTGAAGCCCTCGCCCCGCGATAGGTCATGCGCCTGGGGCATGTCGTACGCGGTCAAGGTCACGTCATCGACCCATATGCGTCCCGTGGGCGCCCCATGGGAGGACGGTGCGATGATCTCCACCTCGCACGGCCCGGCCTCCTCCACCGAAAACACCGCCTCATACCGGGTCCACGTCTCGGGGACACCCGGCCAGCCGGCGATCATCGTGCGGAGGCCGTCGGCAGCTTGCCGCCACAGCACCAGCTTCGTGCCGTTGGTCGCCCGAGCCCACAGCGTCACCACATATAGGTCGCCGGGGTCCAGGTCGAAGGTCTGCACTAGCTCCTCATGAGTGGATGGCTCGGAGACCTGGGCTGTGGCGCAGTTCTCGCCGGTGCGCGCGGCCTGGCCCGTCGCCAGGGCCTGACCATCGCTCACCGTCCATCCCGCCAGCCCCTCTTCGAAGCCGCCATTGCGGATGAGCTGAGTCGTGGTGGTGGGTTGAGCGTGGGCGGCCGTCGTTGCCACTAGCAGCATCGCCCAGGCGATGACCTGGCGCATCATGGGAGGGCTCCTCTCAAGCTGTGCCCGACGAGTTCGCGGGTCCCGTGCTCCATCCTCGGGCATGAGGCGCAGCGCGCGGCCTGCGCGCCCCGCCTAGCCCTGGCCACCGAGCAATCGGCGAGCCCAAGCGACGGAGGGCGCGAAGGGCAGCTCGGACACCAGCCGCTCCAGGGCCCACCGTGCTCGCTGGCCATCGCCTTGGTCGCGCGCCAACACAGCCACCCCCATGAGGGCCTGTTCGAGGGTGGTCTCATCTAGGCCCTCGCGCCGGGCCAGATGGTCCAGAAGCCGTAGGGCATCGGCGGGCCGGCCGGCGCGCTCCAGGGCGGTCGCCAGCAGGGGTACCGATCGGGCGGTGATCAAGCCCGGCGAGTGCCCACCCTCCTCCAGGGCGTCGAAGGCGGCGATGGCACGCTCGGGCCGCTCGGAGCGCAGCAGCTCGTCGATGGCCTCTCGGTAGTGCTCGGCGGCCGCGGGTAGTGTGGCCTCCTCGGCATCCAGGAGAGTAGCCAGTCGCAGCCGCGCCTCGGCATCGGCGGGATTTCGCCGAATCAGGCTTCTCAGGGCGGGGATCCGCTCACTCCGATCATCGGGCGATTCTACCGGACGCTCCAATAGGTACTCCCGGCGGGCATGGCGGACCACGCCGTGGAGCAGACCCGCCGCGGCACCGAAGACGAACCCGCCGATGTGGGCCCAGTGGGCCACTCCCCCGACGGTCCGCTCGGCGAATGACCCGATGATCCCCGCCCGGAGATCCAGCCCCAGGTAGATGGCCAGGTAGATGACCGCGGGGATCCGGATGCCGGGTATCACCACAAGAACTGTCTTCACCGGAGTCGAGTAGAACCGCACGGCGAACATCCCGAGAACGCAGAGCACCGCGCCCGACGCGCCGATCATCTCCGGTCCGCCCGCCAACCCCGTCCAGGCGCAGATGAGAGCATGGGCCAGGCCGGAGACGATCCCGCCCAGGAGATAGTAGGCCCCGTAGATGATGTGGCCCAGAGCATCCTCGACCTGGGGACCGAAGACCGCCAGAGCCCACATGTTTCCGATGATGTGCAGGTGCAGGAAGCTCCGGGGATCGTGGATCCAGACCATGGTCAGGAGACGGTAGTAGCCCTCCGGGGCCAGCCCCTCGAAGCCCCATCGGCCGGCGAACTCGGCGAACCCATCGGGGCCCAGAGTGAGGCAGTAGAGGTAGACCAGGACGTTGATGGCGATGATGCCGAAGGTGACCCATGGGGTTCGGTGGCGCCGCCTGGCCGTGGCGTAGGGGATCAGCATCCCGCGCCCCCGCTACTCGCCCCGGGCCGGCCCGAAGAGATCGGGCTGGGCCGGCTTCGTCGGCGCGCTCAAGCCCAGGTGGCGATACGCTCCCAGCAGCGCTTGCCGGCCCGTGCGCGTCCGCCCGACCATCCCGATCTGCAGCAGGTAGGGCTCGACTACATCCACCAGCGTGTCGGTCTCCTCGCCCAAAGTGGCGGCCAGGGCTTCGATCCCAACGGGACCGCCCTCGTAGAAGTCGATGATGGCGCGGAGGAACCGGCGGTCCAGGTCATCCAGCCCCTTCTCGTCCACGCCCTGCATCCGGAGCGCCGCATCGGCCGCCTCGATGGTGATGGAGCCGTCGCCCTTGACCTGGGCGTAGTCGCGGACACGGCGCAGTAGACGGTTGGCGACCCGGGGAGTGCCTCGGCTGCGGGACGCGATCTCCTTGGCGCCGTCGGCGTCCAGGGGCACCTCCAAGAGGCCCGCGGCCCGGGTGATGATCTGGATCAGCTCCTCCACCTGGTAGAACTGGAAGTGCAGGGGGATGCCGAAGCGGGTCTTCATGGGGCCCGTGAGGAGTGCCGGCCGGGTGGTGGCGCCGATGAGGGTGAAGGGCTTGAGGCTGAGGGAGATGGTCCGGGCGTGGGGTCCCTTGTCGAGGACGATGTCGATCCGGAAGTCCTCCATGGCGCTGTAGAGCTTCTCCTCCACCGCCCGGGGCATGCGGTGAATCTCGTCGATGAAGAGGACCTCACCCGGCTCCAGGTTCGTGAGGAAGCCGACCAGATCGCCGGCACGCTCGATGCTCGGGCCCGCCGTCACGGTGATCGGCACATCCATCTCCTGGGCCACGATATGCGCCAGCGAGGTCTTGCCCAGCCCCGGTGGCCCCGTGAGGAGGACATGCTCCAGGGCCTCGGACCGGGCTTGGGCGGCCCGGAGGGCGATCTCCAGGTTCTCCTTGACCTGCGCCTGGCCGCAGAACTCCGCCAGGCTGCGAGGCCTCAGGGCGATGGAGGCGTCTTCGTCCTCGGGCCGTCGCCCGGGGCCGACGATCCGCTCGCGGGTGCCATCGGTCGCGTCTTGTGGGATGTGCTCCTCGGCCATCATCAGCAGTATATACCCCTGGCCCGCGGGCGGACCCTCTCCACGGGATCGGCTACCGGATGTGCGCCTCCTGACAAGCGCATCGCTCCGTGCCACAAAAAGGCACGTCCTACCTGTACGCATTCGACGCAACCCATGGAACTTGCCAGACGTCGAGAGGTATATACACCCCAATGGTGCGGGTAGAGTGAAGATGGGGAAGGAGGAACCGGTATGGCGGAATGGCTCGAGGCAGGACTTACCATCGCAATTCTCCTGTTCGCCTTCGCGGGATACTTCGCTTCGGCGGAGTCGGCGTGGCGAGATCTCAAGGCCATGGCACGGCTAGCCGTGGGAAGCAAGGCTCTGCCGACCGTACCGGCTCCCGAGGCCGCGCCTGTCGAGTCCGAGGCAAGTGTGGTCCGGAGCTGATACGGCTCCGATAGACGGGCTCGCGATACCAGACACCGAACCAACAGCCCTCCGGGGTCCCCCGGGGGGCTGTCGTCGTACTGGGGCAGGCCCTGTCAGGATCCATTCCCATTGCCGTTGCCCGTACCCTGGGGGCTACGGCCAAGCCAGTCGGGGATGGTCGCCCGGGGCTGATCCGCGGACGGGGGCTCGGTAGCCTGGGGCTCATCGGGCTCATCGGTGGTGTAGGGAGCTGGCTCGCGCGATGCCGCTCGGCCCTGGAAGCTCTCGAGCCGGTCGGCGAGGGCGGCGATCATGCTTGAGAACTCCTCGGCAAAGCGGTCCCTGGCCGCCTCCAGCTCGCCAATCTGGCGCTCGATGGCGGCCCGCTCGGACCGTGCCCGTGCCACTACCTCCCGTGCCTCATTCTCGGCGTTGCGGAGGATCAGCTCGGCCTCTTTGTGGGAGTTGGCTCGCACCTCGTCGGCGCTACGCTGGGCGAAGATGAGGGACTCGTTCATGCTTTTCTCCAGCGAGCGGTAGTGCTCCAGCTCTTTGTTGGCTCGCTCCAGCTCCTCGCGGACGGCGGCCAGCTCGAGCTGCATCTCCTCGAAGTTGTCGGCGATCTCCTGGCGGAAGTCGTCGACCTCCTTGGGGTTGTATCCCCAGGCGCCCTTACCAAAGTCTTTGGAGTGGATGTCGACAGCGGTCAGTCTCACGCCCCAGCCTCCTTTTCGGCGCCTCGGATCGTGGGAGCTACGCCTGAGGCGGGGCGACGCGCTCGCCTAGCCGGCTACATGGAGCCGGCGTTCTGCCTCAGTGGTTGGGCACGCAGGACGGGCGCGGAAGCGAAGGCCCTGCGCGCGACGTCGGCGTCCGCCGCGTCGATACTGATGCGATTGGGAGTGAAGATGAAAACGCCCTCGGCTACCCGGCACACATCGCCATCGACGGCATAGATGACTCCGAAGAGGAAGTCCACGACTCGTCGCCGCTCGTCGGCTCCCGTCTCTTCCAGATTAAGGACGACGGGCTGTTCTTCCTTCAGGAGATCGGCGATCTCTTCCACCTCTTCGAAGCTTCGCGGCTTGCGGAAGTTCAGCCGGTCCTCTCCGTAGAACTCGGCATCGGCCCGATGGCCATAGCCCAGCGGCGGACCCGCGGGGCCCTCGGTCAATCCGGCCACGGCAAGCGCTCTGTTGATCCAAGACATATCGCTCACACCCTCGACTCCGCGCGCGTGTGTCGGCCAGGAAGTCCGGGCAAGCCGGCTCGCCCACCTACTCCGACCTCGGGCCGAACAGGGCCGTGCCAATTCGCACCATCGTGCTGCCCTCTTCGACCGCCACCTCGTAGTCTCCCGTCATCCCCATGGATAGGTGCTCCGCCGGAAGCCCCTCGTCGCGAAGAGCGTCCCGCATCTCCCTGAGCCTGGTGAATACACTTCTCACCTCTTCGGGATCATCGACGAAGGGGGCGATGGTCATCAGCCCGTTCATCGCGATCCCCTGCACCGCCTGAGCGTGTTCGTAGACCCTCCGTAGCTCATCGGGCCCGACACCGTACTTGGTGTCCTCGCCCGCTACGTTCACCTCGACCATGCAGTCGATCTCGCGTTCAAGCCTCCTCGCACGCTTGCCCACCTCGTCGGCGATGCCCTCGCTATCGATGGTATGAAGCCAATCGACGAAGGCCACGGCGTGGCGAGCCTTGTTGCTCTGCAGATGCCCGATCAAGTGCCAGCGGCAGCGGTCCCGCCCCAGGCTCTCGACCCGCTCCATGGCGCGCTGGACGTAGTTCTCGCCCACATCGCCCACACCGGCCGCAAGTACCGCCTCGACCTCCGGCAGCGTCCGGGTCTTGGTCACCGCCACCAGCGTGACCTCAGCGGGATCGCGTCCCACTCGGTCGCAAGCGCTGGCAATGCGGCTCTGTACCTCCTCGACCCGCCGGCCAATGGCCTCGGCTAGGGAGTAGCCTTCGGCCCCGGGGGAGCCCATGGTACGGACCATCATCCTTGTCGGGCAGTACGCCTAACCTAACAGGGATATACTCTAATAGTGCGAGAACGCCTTCTTACAACTTTTGACCCCAATACCTGGTTCGATGCTCAACATCTGCCCACACGCCTCCGAGGGTGGACGAGGGCGGAGTCAGGTAGGACCCGAGCGGACCGCTGCGAAGAACTACCCGTCGCATCCCTTGGAGGAGCCATGGCCAAGTCCCGTCGCAAGTCCGCACCCAAGCAGTGGCCCGGCACGCGGCCTCCGGCGTCCCGGGCCGAGTTCGATGCCCGTGCCCCGGAGCTGTACGAGCGTTCGCGCCGGCGCCCGCCCTCGGTTCTCGTCGCGGGGCTCCCCAAGTCGGCGGGCAAGTTCCTCTCCGGCCTGTTGGCTCGGGCGACGGGCTACCGCAGCGACCTGATGTGCTTCCTCGGCAGGCGGACCGAGCAGGAGTACTCGCCGGCGCTTCTGGCGGGCAGCATCGACCAGCCCCACATCACCCACCAACACATCCGAGCCACAGATCAGTGCCTCCAGTGTCTGGAGGTTTTCAACATCGTGCCCGTCGTCCTCACGCGCAACTTCTTCGATACGATGATGAGCCTGGCCGACCACCTGACCGTCAGCTCCATGGGCGGACAGGACTGGTCCATGGCCTACCTCGACGGCCGGCTCCACGAGCTGCCCCCCGAGGAGCGCCTCTCCATGGCCGTGGACCTGTTCGCGCCATGGTGGTTCAGCTTCTACCTGACCTGGAAGGAAGCGGACGCCTCCGATCTCTGCCGCCCCATCTTCGTCGACTACCAGCGCGCCACACGCGAGCCCTTGGCTGTGGTGCGCGACGTGCTGGAGCGATGCGGCGTGGAGCGATCCGACGCCGATCTCGAGGCCGCCCTCGGCGACGTCCAGGCCCAGGCGCGGAAGCGGCTGAACCTCCGGAAGGGATCCTCGGGCCGGAGTGAGGCCATGGCGCAGGAGCTGAAGGACCGGATGGTCCGCATCGCCAGCTACTACCCTTGGTGTGACTTCGGCGACATCGGTATCCCACGCTCACTAATCGCGGAGCGCCGGGAGGCGGGGGCCCTCGCCGTTCCCGCGGCCCAGACCCCGCTGCACGATGAGTCGGACCGTCCGCGCCCGACCATGTGGCCGGCGTCGATCATCGTGCCCGTGCGAGCCGCCGATCCCGAGGCGGGCGTCTGGTCGGCCAGGAACGTGCTCCGGTGCCACCGGAGACCCCTGGAGCTGCTGCTTTGCCTGGAGCCCGGTATGGATGCCGACTCGGTAGTCCCCCCGGATCTGGCCAGCGATCCCCGAGTGGCGCCGGTTCCGCTATCGCAGCCATGGGACGATGGCCGCATCCCCGCCGAGGCCCTGCGGCTCATCAGCAAGGACGCCGTGATCCGCGTGAACGATCGGGCGGTCCTCTTCCACGGCCAGCTCAGGATCATCGCGACCTGCCTCAACAGCAACCGGCAGGTGGGCGTGATCGGCGCGACGATCCACGGCGGCGCGAGCGGCACGCCCCACCGCCACCCGGCCCTCGATTTCCTCGAGGAGGCCAGCCCCGCTCTGGAGGCCACGGACCAAGAGGATGCGCGGCCGCAGCTCAACCTGCTGGCCGAGCCGCCCCCGCTGGACGCGGTGGTGGCCGTGCGCAGTGACATTCTCCACGCTGCCGGTGTATTGGGCGACGGCGCCCCACCCGCCGGGATCCACCTGGGAGCCATGTGCCAGGGGCTCGCCCAGAAGGGTCTCGTGGTGGCCCGGACCCCCGACGTTAAGGTCCACGTGATGCACCCCGAGGATGGCTGGCACGCATCGGGTACAGATGATCCGCACTGGGTCTCCAAGCGCTGGCAGGCCCTGGCCGAGGCGCGAGCCTCGTGGCATCTGCCCCGGCAGGACCTGCCACCCATGCTGCCGGTATGGACCGACCGCTGGACCGAGGCGGCTTCGGGCGACGGCGGCTAGGACGGACCACCGGGATCCCCAGCCGTCCGCCTACCGGGCATCCTCGCCGTACGCTTCCCGAACTACCTCGTGGTTCTCGTTGCGGTACCAGCCGTGAACGACGAGGATGTCGCCGCCCCGAGCCGCGTCGACGAGCTGATCCCGAACCGGATCCGGATCACCGTGCCCCACGTACAGGAAGGAGAAGGCGCCGGGGTACATCCGCCGCACCGAGCCGGGCGTACCGAGCTGTCCTAGGTTCGCGAAGTCCCGGTAGGGCGCCGTGCATGCGTAGTAAGCCGGGGTCTCGTGCTCGGGGATGAGCAGCACATCGGGGTTGGCCGCGGCCAGCTCCCGGAAGACCGAAGCCGGCAGCGGCACGTTCGGGTCGCCGTTGCTGTCCACGTAGAACAGGGTGCAGCCCCAGCGCTCCTTGGCGTAGGTGATCTTGGCGCTCAGGGCGGCGACGGGGTCCGGCGCCTCGACCTGGGTCACGCCCGGCGAGTAGGGGGGCCGTACCGGAAGCTGGGGCCGGACACAGATCCCCGTCCGCAGGCCGGCGTCGGCGAAGGCCTGGAAGTAGGCATCGGCTGCGGTCTCCATCTCCGGCGGCAGGGAGCGAGGATCGCCGAGGTAGCTGATGGCGTGGGGGTACTCCTGGCCCTCGATGTCCCAGGTGATCATCCCCTGGCAGCCCAGCTCGGCGAGAATCTCGATACTCGACTCGGCGTAGGCCATCAGCCGCTCGCGGAACCTGGCGTGGCCCGCCTCGCCGGTGAAGTCCGCGTTCGCATCCTGGAACCAGCCTCGGGGGTTAGTCGGAGCATTCAGCTCACTGGTACTGAGGAACAGGGCTCCGATCGGCCGCCGGTCGTCCCACTCCAGAAGGGGCGGGTGGTCCTGGGCGAAGGCCTGCTCCAGGTCTCCCGCCAGCTCCGCGGGATCGCTGCCCGCCGGTCCGAAGCGCAGGCTGATCTCGTAACGGTCCGAGAGACCGGGGGCGACGGGCCGGCGCAGCCGCGGGTTGACCAGGTCGGGCGCCCAATCGCTGACGGTGGCCACGATCATGGGCCGCTCGGCGAGCGACTCCCGGCCAACCCAGCCAACCTGAAGCGGCCGATGAACATCCTCGTTGGCGCAAACCAGGGTCGCGCCCTCGCACACGGCGGGCACGATGGTCGGCCCACCCAGGTTGAAGCCGCGCTGGGGCCAGTGGGGCTGCCAACCCTCGGGCGGGCTCGGGAAGCGGGTGACCATGGGCGACAGCGTCACCTCCGCGAGGATGGCGTCGCTCCGATTGGTCACCTCGATGCCGAGGGTGAGGCGGTCGCCTCGCACCAGGTAGTCGCAGCGGACCTCGCCCCACTCATAGGTGAGAGTGAGCTGCTGTGCCTTGGTATCGAAGACCCGCTCCTCGGAGGATAGGTCGGCCTCGATGCGGCGCCCGTCCCAGGTCTCCAGAGTGACTCCCCAGACGCTGAAGCGCCCATCGGCGAGGAATGACTCACCGGCGTA